>JAUNIJ010000059.1 GCA_030523485.1 Bacteroidales bacterium | reverse complement strand
TGTTCACACCAATTTAATTTTGTTGTGTTTGTCTTGTCGCAACAGTGTTTTGTTATAATTTTCAGAGTGTTTTTTGCGTTGAAACAAGGACGCTAAAGTGTTTGAACCACCGTTGTTTAGTGTTGCCAAAAACGCCATGCCGCTTCGGCTTGCGCATAGAGCATAGTGAGTCCGTTGCTGGTGGTAGCACCACGAAGTTGACCAAAGCGGAGAAATTGTGTGGTTTCGGGTGCGTAGATTAAGTCGAAGAGTAGGTGTTTGTTTGTGATGTGTTGGTAGGGAAGTTGCGGAAATGTATTGGTGTTTGGCACCATGCCCAATGTAGTGCAATTGACGATGATGGTGTGTGCCAACAGTGTTTGCTCGTTCACGTCGGCATAGTTGATTCCCTCACCGTTGCGCGACACGATGGTGTAGGGGATGTTAAGCCGATTTTTTAGTGCATAGCAAACGGCTTTGGAAGCGCCACCATTACCTAACACAAGTGCTTGTGTGTGATGCGGTTTAAGCAGTTGTTGAAGTGCTGTGGCAAATCCTTCGATGTCGGTGTTGTGGCCGATGAGCTTGCCGTTTTCTATCTTCACTGTATTCACTGCTTTCACGGTATCAGCTTCGGTGCTGAGGCTGTCGCAAAGTGTGAGTATGGTTTGTTTGTGTGGTGCTGTTACGTTGAATCCGGTGAGTTGTTGTTGTTCAACTATTTGCCGTAGTGTGTCGAGGTTTTCTAAGTCGATGAGTGTGTAATTACCATCGATGTGTTGTGTTGTGAATTTTTGTTGGAAATAGTGTTGCGATAGTGAGTGTCCAACAGGGTGTCCGATGAGTGCCAGACGATAGTTCATTGTTTTTTCATAAAGTGTTTCACGACAACGACTATGATAGCAACGACAACGAGTGCCAACAGTACGATAGATAGTTCGTGGCTGTATTGATGTATGAGGTCGGATTGTCCTTGTGCCAGATAGCCAATGAGTGCGAGCACTACGTTCCAAATGAATGCGCCAAGTGCGGTGAAGCCTACGAAAGGTATGATGCGCATTTTAGCTAATCCTGCGGGCACTGAGATGAGTTGTCGTATGACGGGTACGAGACGTCCGAAGAAGGTGGAAACAACACCGTGTTTAACAAAATAGTCTTCTGCACGTTGTACCTTTTCGGCAGAAAGCATAAGTAGGTGTCCCATTTTCGAGTTTGCAAATTTGTAGATGATTGGTCGTCCAAGCCAAAGTGAGAGGAAGTAGTTGATGAGTGCGCCAAGCACAGCTCCTAAAGTAGCAAAAAGCACAACGCCGGGCACTGTCATGTTGTTGTCGGTTTTGCTGGCAACGTAGGCGGCGGGTGGTACTACGATTTCGGAGGGAAATGGTATGAACGAGCTTTCGAGAGTCATTAAAGCTGTTACGGTGCCATAGTTCATGTTGTTGTCGAACCAATTTTCTACTTTGTCGACCCAGCTTTGCGATGGGGTGTCGTTGATGCTGTCGGGAGTGGTGTTCTCGATGGCATGTGCCACGTTGGGAAGTAGTAGGAGGGTGAAAAGTAGTGTGGTGATGAGTGCTGTTTTCATTTTTGCTTGTTAGAATGATATGTTAGTTAAGAAGTTGGACGCTTCAGGCACGATGCGTGTGATAGCGCTGTGGGTGTATGGTGACAGTTCGACAAGCATGCGGTAGGTTGCTTCTGCTTTGTCGAATGCTTTGTTGACAATGAGTAGTGCTGTTTTTACTTCGAGTGCGTTGATGTTTTGCGGGTCTTCTTTTAGTGCGCTGTTCAGCCATTCGTTGGCTTCCTCAAGTTCGTTGTTGACGATTGACACTTTTGCTAACCCAACAACAGAGTCGATTAGGTGGTAGTGTCCTTCGGCAGAGTTGTAGGCAAGTTTTGCGGCATTAATATGCATTTTTTTGAATTCTTTCGATGGTGTTGTCGATGCCATTCGAAAGTAGATTTCGCCGAGGTTTTGTAGTGAACGTGCTGTTTCAATGAGCGAACCGGTGCTGAGCGATACGGCAGATAGTGCGTATTCTCCCGCTTTTTCTTGCTCTCCCAGTTCGAATGCTATAATGCTTAGTGCACGCATGGCGGCTACTACTTCAACGTCGTGTCGGTTGATTACTGCAGTGAGATGGGGCAGTGCTTCTTGGTAGTTTTCTTTAGCAATGTAGCACATACCTTTTAGGTAGTCGTACGAATGTTTCTCGGGGTTGAGGTAGTTGAAGTTGTCGAGTAGTGGTCGTGTTGTGTCGTAGTGTGTGATGTTGTTGTGTGTCGGACAGAGTTGTTCGAATTTTTTGAGTGTCTCGAGTGCTGCGTCGTACTGTTGGCTGAGTACGAGGTATTCGGCGGCGTCAAGAAGTAGTGGTATTTGTGTGTTAGGTTCTGCTTCGTGTAGCGAGCAGTAGGTGAGTGCTATGTCGGCGGCTTGGTGGTAGTTGTTTTCCATTGCCATTAGTTCGGCATAGTAAACCAAAGCTTTAAGATGAAATGGTTTGTGGTGTAACAGTGTCGATAACACTGTTTTCATGTCGTAAATCAGTGTTGTTTCGCTGTTAAAATGAAGCATACATAGTGCGATGCTGTTGAGGGCACGTTCGAAGTCGTGTCCGTTGGCGGCTACTTGTTGTAGAAGCGAGAGATATAGGGTGTAGTTGATTTTGTCGGCTCGATAGTTGATGATGTCGAGAATGGCGTTGTGGTCGTTGGGTTCTAGTTGTGTGTATTTTTTTATGGCTTCTTTGACCTTGTTGTCGCCTTCTTCGGTGCGTTGTTGTGTGTAGATTTGTGCCAAAAGGATATAGCTTTCCGGATTTTCGTCGGATGTTAACGATTGGGCAAGTTCAAGTGCTTCTTTGGGTTGGAAGAAGAGCAGTTGTATGCGTGCTTTTAGTTGTAGAAGATCGGTGTCGTTTGGTGCTTGCTTGAGTCCTTTGTCTACCATTTTAAGTGCCAGAAGGTTGCCCTCTGGATTGTCGAGGAGTGTTAAGTAGTCGAGTATCACAATGAGGTGGTCGACGTTAACTTTGGTGTTGTCGAGTCGATTCTGGTAGAGTAGTTTGTGAAAACTGACAATGATGTCGTTTTCTTCTTGTGAGAAGTTTTGTAGTATCTTTTTGTCGAGTCTAAGCATCGTTGGCAGAATGTTTTCTGTTAAAGCACTGTTTTTAATGCTTTTGCTAATTGGTCGGGGCATGATGTTGGTTTCCAACCGCATGTGATGCCCGATAGGCGTTGTACGGCATCTTCGGCTTTCATGCCGACTAAGAGTTTTGATAGTCCTTGTGTGTTGCCTGCACATCCTCCTATGAATTCGACGTGTTGTATGATGTTGTTGTCGTCGAGTTCAATGATTATCTCTTGTGAACAAGTGCCGTGTGTTTGATAGGTTAGTTGTTTCATGTTGCTGTGTTTATTTGTTTGTCTGTTTTTTATGGTCTTGTAGCCACATTTGTAGACTATTGAATACGTTTTGCCAGACGGAGTAGCATGCTAGTGCTACTGCGGCCAATGGTGAGAGGTAGAAGTTTGCCATCCAAATGCCAATGCCGGTGTTTTTCTGCCCGAGTAGTTGACCAGCAGCCATGGGGTCGCTGTGTCGTCGTCCAATGAGTTTTCCAATTATAAATTGTGAGAAACAGATGATGGCTGATACGATGATCACGATGATGAGTGTGTTCCAATCGCCGTTCCATTGTGTTATCATTTTATGGAAGGTGTTGCCTAATACAGCAAAAATGCAGAATGCCCAAAGATAAAATGTGAGGTTTTTGCCTTTAGCGAGGAATGTGTTGACTTTAGGAATCCTTTGTTGGCAGATGAGTGCAATGATGAGCGGGAATCCGATGACGGGTGTGATTTTCGAAAATACGTTCCACATTGATTCGCCAAGTGGTAGTGCTTGGTTGGTGCCGATAAACGAGAAATAGATGGGTGCAATGATGATGGTGAGCAGGTTCCCTAATACGGTGTACATGGTGCATGTCTCACGATTTGCTCCCAACATTACAGCTACTACCACCACTGATGATGCCACAGGGCAAAGTACACATATCATTGCACCTTGAGCAATTTCTTCGCTTTTTGTAAGGTGTTTGATGGTTGCGTAGAGTAGCAGTGGAACAATGGTTTGAAAGGCGATGAGGGGAATGTCGAGGGGTTGTATGCGTAGTGTGCGTAGTTTGACGGCGCAGAAGTTGAGTAGTAAAATAGAGAAAATGGCGTATGGCACAACAACCATCAAGTGGTTGCATAGGTTGTGTAGCAATGCACCCAAGATGATGGCTGTTGGAAATACGTAGCTTCTATATTTTTGCATGAAGTGTGTTAGGAGTTATTTTTCTCCCCAAGTGTGTTGTACGATTGTCTCTGTGCCACGTGAAATGCCATAGGTGAGTGTTAGGTTGCCAGAGAAAGTGTAGTTTAGGTCGATTACTTCCACCACATCTTCAAAACGTTTGATGACGTCTTTGTCGCATTTGTTGGGGTTACCGTTAATAATAAACGATGCTTCTGTGCCGAATTCTTTTTCGAATGCGCCTTGGATGTTTGCCATTTCTGTTATGATGGTTGTGTCTGAAGAACCAGACACCCCAATGAAGCCTTGCGTATAATAGTTTGCTGTTTCGTTGCCACATGATGTGAAGCAAACCATTGCAAAGAATAAGGCTGCAATGCTAAGTAGTTTTTTCATTTTGTTTGTTGTTTTATTGTTTAATAATTTTGGATTTCTACGACAGCTTCTTTTACTTCGCCACCAAGTGGTGGGTTGAGTTTGTGAATTCTTACTGTTAGTGCTGTTGCTGTTGGTAAGGTTTGTTCTAAGGCATGTAGTGTGCGTAGTGCTACGTGTTCGATGAGTTTTGATTTTTTGCTCATCTCTGTTTTTACGGTGTTGTAGATTATTTCATAGTTGATGGTCTGCGATAGTTCGTCGTCTTTTCCTGCTTCTTTTATTGTTGGTTCTGCAGTTACGTCGACGCTGTACCATCCGCCAACTTTTTGTTCTACTTCGTAAAAACCATGATAGGCGTAGAAACGCATGCCATTAAGTGATATTTTCATTTTGGTGCTTTAATATATAGTATGACAGCAAGTGTGCCGAACAAAAAGTTTGGTAACCATACTGCTGCGAATGTGCTCATTGTTCCGCTTACGGCAAAGGTGGTGCTTACGGTGCTGAAAAGGATGTAAATAGCGCTTAATGCGATGCCGATTCCGATATGTAGCCCCGTGCCGCCTCGCACTTTTCGTGATGAGAGTGCAAGACCGATGATGGTGAGGATAAATACTGACAGTGGCATGGAAAAGCGTTTGTGGAGTTCGTCTTCAAATGCTTGTATGTTGCCTACGCCTCTGCTTTTTTGTTTGCGAAGATAGCGAGATAGTTCCATGATAGTCATTTGTGGTGCTTCGTCGCTAGTGAGGAAGAAGTCTTCCGGATCCATGTGTATCACGGTGTCGAGTTGGTTGCCTGTTCTTACTGTTTCATACAATCCGTTGAAATCGCGAATGAGATATTCGGTGACGTGCCAATGGTCGGTTGAATCGAATATAACGTATTGCGCTGTCATACGTGAAACAATTGTTTTTCCATCGAATTTCTCTAACGAGAAGTGATAGCCACGATTGCGTTGTTGTTCGTAGCGTTCGATGTAGGCAATGGTGCCTGGCTCAACTTCAAATTGAATGTTTAGCGCCATTTCTGCTTTGAATTTCTTGACGTATTGGTCTTCAAATGCTAATCGTGTTTTATTGCTATGTGGAATGATAAAGCCAGATAGGATAAACATCACTAAGGCAATGATTGATGATGCAATCATATAGGGTCGTAGCAGTCGATGAAAGCTAATGCCACCAGCTAAACATGCAATGATTTCTGTGTTGTAGGCCATTTTCGATGTGAAGAAAATGACACTAATCAGCGAGAATAGTGGAGTAAATAGATTGGCAAAGTAGGGTATAAAGTTGAGATAATAGTCGAAAATAATAGCATTCAATGGTGCGTTGTTGTCGTGGAATTTGTCGATTTTTTCTGCCACGTCAAACACTACAGAGATGCTTATTATCAACAATATGGCTAATCCAAATGTGCCAAGATATTTTTTGATGATATACCAATCGAGTCGCTTTAGCATGTTGTTGTTGTGTCTTGCTGTTATTACAATCTTCGAGTGATTTTTTCTAATATATCTGGATACCAGGATTGGAATGTGTCGTTAAGAATATGTTTACGAGCTTCTTTCACCAGCCAAAGATAGAACGATAGATTGTGTATTGAGGCGATTTGCATGCCGAGTAGTTCGCCAGCAATAAATAAATGTCGTAAGTAGCCTAAGGAGTATTGTGTGTCGACGTAGCAATTGCTTTCTGCATCAATTGGATGAAAGTCGTTTTTCCACTTTTGATTGCGAATGTTGATAATGCCGTTGCGAGTGAAAAGCATGCCGTTGCGTCCGTTACGTGTTGGCATTACACAATCGAACATGTCGACACCACGAGCAATACTTTCAATAATGTTTGCCGGTGTGCCGACACCCATTAGGTAACGAGGTTTTTGAGTCGGTAGTATGTCGTTCACTACGTTAATCATGTCGTACATCGTTTCGGTTGGTTCGCCAACAGCGAGTCCTCCGATTGCATATCCTTCTGCGTCGTATTGTACAACTGTTTCAGCGGCAATACGACGAAGTTCGGGATAAACGCAACCTTGTACTATAGGAAAGAGTGCTTGATGATAGCCGTATTTGGGTTGTGTCTCGCGGTAACGTGTCATACAGCGTTCCAACCATCGATGTGTTCGTTCCATCGATTGTTGCGCGTATTTTTTGTCGGCTGTGCCTGGTGTGCATTCGTCGAAGGCCATCATGATGTCAGCGCCAATAGAACGTTGCTTGTCTATGACATTTTCTGGTGTAAACATCAGTTTTGAACCATCGATGTGTGATTGAAAGGTTACGCCATCTTCTTTCATTTTGCGCATACCTGCAAGCGAAAAAACCTGAAAGCCACCACTGTCGGTGAGTATGGGATGATGCCAACCATTAAATTGATGTAAGCCGCCTGCCATTTCTAATGTCTCTAATCCCGGACGAAGAAAGAGATGGTAGGTGTTGCCAAGTATGATTTGTGCCTTGACGTCGTCTTCAAGCTCTCGTATATGTACACCTTTCACGGAACCAACAGTGCCTACTGGCATAAATATTGGGGTCTCGATGTCACCATGGTCGGTGTGAAGTACACCGGCACGTGCCTTACAACCACTGGCTGTATTTTGGAGTTCGAAGTGTATAGGCATTATTGATTGTTGATAATGATGTCGTGTAAACTACGTTTTGGTACGTGATGAATTTGTTGCTCATCGCGGTAATATTTGATGTCGCCATTGTCAGTTAATTGTTCAAGGCGAACGTCTTCTGTTGGTACACCGATGGCGAGCACCAAAGCAATCTCTAAGTGTTTAGGAAGCGATAGCGCCTCTGATAATCCTTGTTTTTTGATTGCGCCAATAATGCAACCTCCTAAATCTTTTTCTCTTGCACCTAACATAATGGTTTGTGCTGCAATGCCCTCGTCCCATTCTGGTGAAGATTGTGTAAGTGTGTGGTCTACCAACATGATGATATAGGCTGTGGGACGTTCGCCTATCTTTGGGGCTCCGTCTTTAAGATAACCTGCCCAAGCAATGTGATTGAACACAATGTCGTTTGTTGTTGGGGTGTTGCTAATGTAGTATTTCAGCGGTTGTAAATTGCGAGCAGAGGCCGACTGCCGTGCTAAATCAATGAGTTCCTCTAGTGTTTTTCTCTCCACTGTTTTTGACTCATCGAATTTGCGGTAGCTTCTTGTTTTCTTCACTAAATCAAGCAGATTCATAGTGTTGTTTTATGTTGTCGTTGTGCAACGTTTGCTTCTATTTTTTAAGATACAAAGATAGTGTTTTTTTTTGAATTGCTATAGGTTCTATTCAATAATCATCATCGACGATAAACGTAAAGAAACAAAAAAAGAGAAGGGCAAAAATGCTCTTCTCTTTTTGTTTGCGGAAGCGGGGGGATTCGAACCCCCGGTACGGAATCCCGTACGTCAGTTTAGCAAACTGGTGGTTTCAGCCACTCACCCACACTTCCTCAATACTGAAGGATTGGTGCTATGCCAAATCGCTTACCGAATTGCGGTGCAAAAGTACTACTTTTTTTCCTAATACAAAAATAGTCGGACAAAAATTCTTTACCTAAAAAAAACTCCTTACCTTTACATTCCAATAGGAAATTATCTAATTGGTTGCAAATCAGAGATGAAAAGAAAATATAGGTGGATAATTACTTCGCTAATAATTGCAATCGTGACCATTGTAATGGTCGTGATTGCTGGCTATGTAGTGATTTTAAAGCCAAATTTCGCAAATCGTTCCGAAAAACAAGCCTATATTTACATCCGTCCTGGCGACAATTTTGATGATGTGCTTAAACAAATCGACACTGTGATGACAGTTGGCAACACAACATCATTCCGCTTGTGGGCAAACTATCAACATCTACCAGAACACCTGCACACAGGTCGTTATCTCATTCCTCCGTCTGCCTCCAACCGACAAGTCGTCAACATGTTTTCGTCGGGATCTCAATCGCCCATCAACATCACCTTCAACAACCTTCGTTTACCTCAACAACTGGCAGCACGTCTCGCTACCTACACCATGCTCGACTCAGCACAATGGATGTCTGCTTTCACCGACTCTGCCTTGCTCGCACCTTATAACATCAACACAGCAAAACTTTTCACACTCGTGCTACCAAACACCTACGAAGTGTATTGGGATATCACGGGCGAACAATTTCTTAGTCGAATGGCTCGCTTCTCGACATCGTTCTGGAATGGAAAACGTCGTGCACAAGCTGCTGCACTCGGACTAACCACCGACGAAGTCATCATCTTAGCATCGGTAGTTGAAGAGGAAACAAACAAAAAAGATGAGAAGCCCATGGTGGCTGGGCTGTATCTTAATCGTCTCCAACGCGGCATGTTGTTGCAGTCGGACCCCACCGTAAAATTTGCTGTGGGCGACTTCTCACTCACACAGATACTCAACGTGCACCTTGCCGTCTCTTCGCCCTACAACACCTACATTCATCCCGGCTTGCCACCAGGACCAATTCGTATGCCGTCGCTCGATGGCATCGATGCAGTGCTTAACGCAGCCCATCACAACTATATTTATATGTGTGCTAAGCCGGAACTTAACGGCTATCACAACTTCGCTGCCACATTGGCAGAACACAATCGCAACGCTGCTGCCTATCATCGTGCACTACGACAATGGCAAGCGAAACAAAAACAGAAGTAGACTAAAAATACATAATTACAAACATATTAAAAACTCTCGTTATGAAAGTATTAGTAGCAACAGAAAAGCCATTTGCTAAAAAAGCAATCGACGGAATCCGCGAAATTGTAGAAAAAGCTGGTGGCGAACTCGTACTCCTTGAGAAGTACACCGAAACAGCTCAATTTTTAGCTGCTGTAGCCGACGTCGACGCACTCATCGTTCGCTCCGACAAAGTTACGGCTGAAGTAGTAGCTGCCGCTAAAAACCTCAAAATCGTTGTTCGCGCAGGTGCTGGTTTCGACAACCTCGACCTCAAAGCACTCTCTGAGCACAACGTAGTAGCAATGAACACTCCTGGTCAAAACTCTAACGCCGTTGCTGAATTAGCACTCGGTCTGATGGTGTTCATGGCACGCAACCAATACACTCCTGGCACCGGTTGTGAATTGAAAGGCAAACGTCTCGGCATCCAAGCTTATGGCAACGTAGGACGCTTGGTAGCTGAACATGCACGTGCTTTTGGTATGGAAATCTGGGCATTCGACCCATTCGTACCTAAAGAAAAAATGGAAGCTGAAGGCGTACACGTTGTAGAAAAACTCGAAGACCTCTACACCAACTGCGACTACATTTCACTCCACATCCCTGCAAACGACCAAACCAAAAACTCTATCAACTACGAACTTCTCAACCACATGCCAAAAGGTGGTTGCTTGGTAAACACAGCACGTAAAGAAGTGATTAACGAAGCCGACATGGAACGTCTCCTTGCCGATCGTCCTGACATGAAATATGTTACCGACATCGCCCCTGCCAATGCTGCCGTGTTGAAAGAGAAATTTGGTAACCGTTTCTTTGCTACACCTAAAAAGATGGGTGCAGAAACTGCCGAAGCTAACATCAACGCTGGTTTAGCTGCTGCCAACCAAATCGTTGGCTACTTGGTAAATGGTATTGACAAATTCCGTTTGAACTAAACTAGCTTTTATCTTTAATAATTTATTTTGGGGCAACACCGAGTCGCATCTCCTTTGGGTAGGCTCTGTGTTGCTTTTTTTTTCGTGGATTATCTACTGAAATATCGCAACTACCTGCTTTTCGAGCGTAGCCTTGCCGCTAATTCCATCGAGGCTTACACGTCCGACGTCTCGCAGTTTCTGGAGTTTCTCGAACAGCAAGACACCACACCTGTTAACTGCTGTCTGTTGGACCTTCAAAACTATCTCTTGCTGTTGCACGAGATGGGCATACAGCCGCGTTCGCAAGCACGCATCATGTCGAGCCTTCGCTCGTTCTTCCGATTCCTCATTGTGTCGGGGGTGCGCGACGATAATCCCACCGAATTGCTCCAACAGCCTGCCGTGTCAAAGCATTTGCCTACGGTGTTGACCCTCGAAGAAATCGAACGCATAGAGCAGAGCATCGACCTCTCGCATCCACAAGGACATCGCAACCTTGCCATCATCGAAACACTCTATGGCTCTGGTTTGCGTGTGTCGGAACTTATCAACTTGAAACTGTCGAACATCTATTTCGACCAAGGATATATGCGTGTTGAGGGCAAAGGAAGCAAACAGCGTCTGGTGCCACTTTCGGAGGTGTCGGTCGATAAAATACGGATGTGGATGCTCGACCGTAATGAGTTGGTAATCAAACCGCACAACGAAGATTTTCTCTTTCTTAATCGGCGTGGTGCACAACTTACACGTGTCATGGTCTTTACCATCGTGAAACAATTGGCACAAGCTGCTGTCATCGAAAAAAACATATCGCCACACACCTTCCGACATTCGTTTGCTACTCATCTCCTTGAAGGAGGTGCCAGTCTGCGTGCCATTCAGCAGATGTTGGGGCATGAAAGCATCATCACCACACAGATTTACACCCATTTAGATGTGGAATTTCTTCGACAAGAAATCCTCCTTCGTCATCCTCGTAATCGTAAGGATTATTTGAAATAATCGATTTGATGCAATATTTTGACTGTCTGCGTATTTTGCTAATCTTGATGTGCTGAAACAAATGTTTGTGAGCTTGGCACGTTTCATTTTTTGTCACAACAATTTCTTTTAAGCGTTTTCTCTTTCATCCTCGTC
>JAUNIJ010000058.1 GCA_030523485.1 Bacteroidales bacterium | reverse complement strand
CTCTTCTAGTTTTTCATCTACATTAAGATCACCGAAATTAGATGCATTTCCGCCATTACCAAAAGCACCACCTTTGGTAACATCAATACCAGCACTTTCTTCATCACCAAGTAGAACAGGGAACACCTTGTTCCATTGATAATTTGGATGTGGTTTCTCAAAAACACCGATAGTGAACAAGAAAGCCTCTGTACACATACCTAAAGTCAAGATAACACTTGCACCGGGCCAGTGTTGGATTTTGAACAATGCACCGATGATAACAACTGCAGCACCGAGAGAATAAACGATGCCTACCGTGCGTTGGCCAGCCTGGCTATTATACCATTTATTAAAGCCAGATTGTTGTTTTGTACTTTTTGCCGTTGCGGCTGATTTAGATGACATAATATGTTTTGTTTTTATTTTTTACTTACTCTAACTATATACTATAATAGTATATTATAACACAATCTCACTGATTTATTTACCAATATAAGAACGTACGCAACGGAATCCGATGTATGAACGTTGGCGGTTTTGATATTCATAGTCACGATAACCGCATTGTAAGAATGCGCCTACATCTTTCCATGAACCACCTTTAATAACTTTACGTCTCATAGTTGAAGGGTCGTTACGAGTTGATCTGTATTCGTAGCTTGGGTTCATATCGTGTGTAAAGACATTAAGTTCTTGATCGTAAGAAGTAGATGTCCATTCAGATACGTTACCAGCCATATCAAACAAACCATAGTCATTTGGATCGAACAAAGCAACGCGACATGCAATCATATAACCATCTTCGGTGTAGTTACCACGCATTGGTTTAAAGTTAGCCATGAAGCAACCTTTGTGATCACGAATATATGGACCACCCCAAGGATACATTGCAGAGTGACGACCGCCACGAGCAGCATATTCCCATTCAGATTCTGTAGGCAAGCGATATTCCATAGCATAGGTTAAATGTGCGTCTTTATGAATTTTTGAACGCCAGTGACAGAAAGCAACTGCTTGGTTCCAAGAAACGCCAACTACAGGGTGTTCACCGAAACCAGGATGTGAGAAATAGTTCATCATAGCAGGTTCGTTATAGCTATAGGTGAATTCACGCATCCAGCAAAGTGTATCTGGGTAGATGTTGATAATACGACGTCCAATAAGATCGCTACGATGACGAAGAGGTTTGTATAACACTGTGTCACAGATGCGACCATTTTCACCCATCCATGCGCTATCAACACGAACTCTTGCATTGTCGTTATAGCCTGCAGTGTATGGGTTGTAGGCGTTTTCGATTAGCGCAGCTTGGTCGTAATTAACATATGTATATTGATAGATGAGGACATGTGCGTTGAGCTGTTTGCCTTCTATACGATCTTTGCCAGTATAGAACATTTTATTAACAGCCTCATACTTTTCCATTTCGTACTCGTCTTCCTCGTTGTATTTTACATTCCAAGGAATTTTTGTTTTCCAATTGAGCACGGTGTCAGGTTCGTCAGAGCCTGGTTGAAAGACTTCTTTAAAGTATTTACCAGCTTCATCCTCATCACTCATACGAGCAAGGTTAAGACGGCAAATTGAGTCACGTACCCAATAAACGAATTGTCTGTACTCACCATTGGTAATTTCGGTTTGATCCATCCAAAAAGCGTCAATTGAAACTGTTTTTTGGGTTGGTTGAATAGCCCAAGTAATGGACTGGTCATTGGAACCCATGTTGTAAGAACCTCTTGGAACGAACACCATACCATAAGGTGCTGTTTCTGGTTTTGACTTTTCATAGATACCAACGAGGACACCGTTTTGCTTGGAGCAACCCGTTATCACCAAAATCGCTGCAAGCAAAGCAGCCACAAATGAAATTTGTTTTTTCATATTGGTAAAAAATCTAATGTTTTTACACGTTTTGTTATTTATTATTTTCTTAGCTAATTACAAGTATCTCACGCTCTTGTACGATTTATCACCTTTTCCACCGAGTATATCGAACTCATATCCGACATATAATTCGTGTGAACCAGACGTAAATCTTAACATTCTATTTCCCAAAGGAAGTTCGTAGGTATATCCCAACGTAAGTCCTTTGAAGAAGTTTGTTCCGAAAATCAAACCGAGTCCGTTCCTTCGTCCCGTTAACCCTCCCCAATATTTTTCTTTAAAGGAGAGCAATGCGGTTGCATGGAAGTCCCAAGTTTTAAAATCAGTTAAGACGAGAGCACTTGTTTTTATGATGTAATAAGGCGAATGCAATTTAAAATCGTATCCACCTGATGCCATCATCATAGGTAAAATATTGAAAACGGATGTTTCACCGAGGTGAATTTTGATTTTCGGCAAGTGTGTCGCAGAAAGTCCTACATACCAATTTTCTCCAGAATACCAAGTTCCGACTCCCACATCAAATCCTATTCCTGATTTTTTTCCTGTAGGGATTGCAGGGTCGTTTGCTGTATGATATTCACTCTCAACCAGTTTTACGCTATCTCCATAGCATATAACATTTACTGCTCCGATGTTAGCTCCAAAGCTGAGCATATTTTTTCCAACTTGGAATTTATAAGCATATTCCGCTGCCATATATTGATTAGCGAAAATGCCTAAAACATCGCTTTTAAATTGAATGCCCATGCCATGTGCACCATTGTGTTTACGCATTTTAAATGGGACATTCGCTGCGAGAAGCGTTGTAATAGGTGCATGTTTTACACCTATCCACTGATTCCGTTGCAATAAAGAGACCTGCATCATTTGTCGTTCTCCAACGGCAGCAGGGTTTTCGACCGTATGATCGTACCAATATTGGTCAAATTGTGCGTCAAACTGAGCGCTTAATCCTATAGATAAAAGGAGAAGCGACAATAGCAGTGTCAGCTTTTTCCTGTTTATTACCATAGGTTCAGATAGTTTATTTGTCTATCAAAAAATGTGCCGACTAATACTCTTCGTCATCGAAAAAGAAGTCTTCCTTAGTCGGATAATCGGGCCAAATATCTTCCATTGACTCATAAACTTCTCCCTCATCTTCAATATCTTGAAGGTTTTCGACAACTTCAGCCGGCGCTCCAGAGCGCATTGCATAATCAATGAGTTCATCCTTGGTTGCAGGCCAAGGAGCATCTTCCAATTTGGTAGCCAATTCCAATGTCCAATACATATTCCAGAACTACATGTTTAGCGTTTTTATCCGGCAAAAAACATTTAGCCGAATTTTTCAGCCGCAAAGATATCACTTTTTCTTCAATCTTCCACTACTTATGACGGAAAAATTCTGCTTTTTTTTCTGAGGGCGAAAGATAGCGAGCCAGAACAAAGAGAAAATCAGAGAGTCGGTTCACGTATTGCAGGAGTTCATTTTCGACAATATACGTTTGACTTACTGATACTATCAAGCGTTCTGAACGTCGACAAACAGCCCTACAAATATGACAAACAGCAGATATTTCGTCTTCGCCATAAACAATGAATCGTGTCATTTTTGGAAGTTCAGCATCCATATGGTCAATGGATGTTTCCAATTCCGTTATCCACTCTTCTTTGACATGTGCATAGTCAGGAAACGACTCACCTTCAGATATTTCACAAGCGAGTTGTGCACCGACAACAAATAATTTATTCTGTACACTCAAAATTTCGTTTTTAAGTGTTTCGTCGGCGATTTTGCTACGAAGTAGACCCAAAAAGGAGTTTAATTCGTCAACAGCGCCATATGACTCGAGTCTCAGGTCGTTTTTTGCCACACGTGTTCCACCTATTAATGATGTAGAACCTTTGTCACCTGTTTTTGTGTATACTTTCATTGTTAAATTTATGATTTAGAAAGCGACTATATAATTTCGTTTATTTAGGTCAGGGTCAAAGAACACGACACCCATCCTATAGATATCTAGCGACACTGTCACTTTAGGATTAGCAATAATTTGTTTCCACGCTTGCTCCATACCTTCCGACCAATAGATGTCATCAAACACAAAGATTGTTTTCGAGTGAGCTTTCGATAGACATTTCTCGAAATAACGCAGTGTAGCTTCGCGTGTATGATTTGCATCAAAGAAGGCGAAATCGAGTTGTTCTATTTGCGCTAATTGTTGGTCGAGATTTTCGTCGATATCTCCTTCTATAATATTAATATTGTATCGATGGAAGTGCTCAAATGTCTTTTTTGTGAACTTAATCAATTCTGTTTCAAGTTCAAAAGTGTATATTTTAGCAGTTGAACCCACATTTGAGAGATAGAGCGATGTAAGACCCAGCGACGTGCCCAATTCAAATATTGTTTTCGAGTTGTTAGACAAAGCTAAGCGAAAAAGCAGCTGTGCATAGCGTGCTGGTTCACCCGATTTTTTTGCGATTTGTCGGGTTGACAACGTACGCGGTCCTGCAGTTCCACATCCTTGCAACTTTATCGGGGTGTCATCTGTGAAGAGTTTATTTCGCCATCGTTCGATTTCATCATAACAATAGTAGTGTTCTTTGGTAAAGACCACATGATTCAAAAGATCGAACACAAACGGAGAATGGACACCGAATCCCTTTCGATGTCTTGCCGTAACGCCATATTTCACTGCGCTTTGAAATCGATACCAAGTGCTCCGCATAATAGAATGCAAAAGTAAAAGATTCTTGCTGATATTCGGCTCTAAATTCCCAAAAAGAGAACACCAATAACAATTATTCAGTAAATCGCAACTTTACACATCACTTACACACAAATAATATATTACACACCACACTCCAAACGACCTTTACGTTACAGTTTATTACTTAAGAAATCTTAGCGTGTTAAACATTCCTTACGCATATTTCAAAGTGCTTTCAGAGAAAACAATCGCCTCAAATAGAAAAAAATATGTACTTTTGCACTAAATACTGATGCAATAAGGTTTTACGACCCCCTTTGTATTTAGTCGTTGAAATTCAATGAAAACTATCATCACACTACTCAAACGATTTGCTCTGCCATATAAGAAACTTGTGGCAGCAAACTTTTTATGCAACATACTGGCCACTATTTTCAGTTTGTTTTCTTTTGCTACAATTATTCCGGTGCTTCAAATTCTGTTCAACGTAACAACCGAGCGCCACAGTTATATGCCATGGGATTTCACAAATCTCAATGAATTAATTGCCATTGCGAAAAGCAATGCATTTTGGAAAATTGAGCAAATCATCGACACATCCGGTGCTTCCGTTGCCTTGCTCTGGCTTGGTGTATTTCTTATAGTCACAACACTCATAAAAACAGGCACTAGCTATTTAGCATCTATCACATTAGTACCTGTCCGCACGGGTGTGCTCCGCGATTTACGTAATCAGATTTATCAGAAAAGTCTCGACCTCAACATTGGTTATTTTACCGAAGAGCGTAAAGGTGACATTATCTCACGCATGACGGGTGACGTTGTCGAGGTAGAAGCATCCATCATTAGTTCTTTGGAAATGATGTTTAAAAATCCCGTGATGATACTCGTCTACTTCATCACCTTGTTCACCATCAGTTGGCGTCTCACTGCTTTCGTGTTGGTGCTACTCCCCATCAGCGGTTTCTTTATCAACAAAATCGGTCACAACCTCAAACATAAATCATTAGATGGTCAGATTCAGACAGGAGAAATCGTGTCGCAAATCGACGAGACCCTAGGAAGTCTTCGTATCGTAAAAGCCTTCAACGCAGAAGATAAGCTTATGTCGCGTTTTTCAAAGTTAAACGATAAGCTACGCAAGACACTCACTTATATCCACTTAAAATATCAATTAGCACATCCAACGAGCGAATTCCTCGGCACGATTGTTGTAGCCATTCTTCTGCTCTATGGCGGACACTTAATACTTGGTAATCATGGTGGTCTCAGTGCAGCCGACTTCATCTACTACCTCGTCATCTTCTATTGTATCATACCACCATTCAAAGAATTGTCGAAAGCCAGCTATAGCATCCACAAAGGGATGGCATCGCTTCAACGTATCGACGAAGTACTCAACGCCAGCAATCCGTTGAAAGAAGGAGCCAACAAACCCATGTCGACATTTGAAAAGCAAATAGAATTGCGCGACGTATGGTTTAAGTATCGCGACCAATGGGTTTTGAAAAACATCAATCTCACCATTCCAAAAGGAAAAACCATCGCCATCGTCGGACAGTCAGGCAGTGGAAAATCAACTTTAGTTGATTTATTGCCACGTTTCTACGATGTCATACAAGGCGAGATTCTCATTGACGGCACCAACATCAAAGACATCAATACCACCGACTTGCGGAACCTCATGGGCAACGTCAATCAGGAATCGATATTGTTCAACGACAGTTTTTTCAACAACATTGCTTTTGGTGTCGACGATGCCACAATGGATGAAGTAGTGTCGGCCGCTAAGATTGCTAATGCACACGAGTTTATTGTGAACACGGCCGACGGCTACAACACCTCCGTTGGCGACCGCGGATGTAAGCTATCAGGCGGTCAGCGTCAACGTGTAAGCATTGCACGTGCCATACTAAAAAATCCCCCAATCTTGATTCTCGACGAGGCCACCTCTGCACTCGACACCGAGTCGGAGCGATTGGTACAATCAGCATTAGAGCATCTCATGAAGAACCGCACAACCATTGTCATCGCACACCGACTGTCAACAATCAAAGCAGCCGATGAAATCTGTGTGATGCACGAAGGCGAGATTGTTGAACGCGGACGACATGAAGAACTGCTTCAGAAAAACGGACATTACAAAAAGCTTTACGACATGCAAAGCCTATAACAATAACAAACAGAACAATTATGTATAATTTTTCCTTTCAGAATCCTACCAAACTCATTTTTGGTAAAGGTAGCATAGCACAACTATCGACAGAACTCCCAAAAGAGGCAAAAATAATGATCACCTTTGGTGGTGGTAGCGTGAAGAAAAACGGTGTTTACGAACAAGTCATCGCTGCCATGAAAGGCTTTGACTTCATCGAATTTTGGGGCATAGAAGCAAACCCAAAAGTAGAGACACTGCGCAAAGCCATTGCATTAGGCAAACAAGAAAACGTGAATTATCTGTTAGCTGTTGGTGGTGGTTCAATCATCGACGGCACCAAACTTATTGCTGCAGGCATCAGAAACGACCACGACGCATGGGACATCGTCCGCAACCCCAAACTCATAGGCGAACTCATTCCACTGTCGACAGTGTTAACCATTTCAGCCACGGGTTCAGAAATGAACGACGGTGCCGTCATCTCATGCCTCGAAACCAAAGAAAAATTTGCTTTCCACAGTCAACACCCTAAATTCTCCATTCTCGATCCAGAAGTTACCTACTCACTACCACTCTATCAAATAGCTTGCGGCATAGCCGACACCTTTGTACATGTGATGGAACAGTACCTTACGGCTCCCGACATCTCACCACTGATGGACCGTTGGGCTGAGGGCATTTTGCAAACACTCATCGAGATAGCACCAGCAATCATGGAGAACCCGAAAGACTACGACCTCATGTCAAGCTATATGTTATGTGCTACAATGGGACTGAATGGTTTCATTGCCTTTGGAGTGCCTCAAGACTGGTGCACACACATGATAGGACACGAACTCACCGCTTTACATGGTGTAACACACGGCGAAAGTCTTGCCGTTGTACTTCCAGGCACCATGACCGTGTTGAGCGCACAGAAAGGGGCAAAGATACTGCAATACGGACAACGTGTTTGGGGCATCGACGACGAGGTAGAGAGCGTAGCCATTGCACACACAATTAACAAAACCGAACAGTTCTTCCGCTCCATCGGATTAAAAACCCGTTTGAGCGAACTCGACATACAAGACGACACCATCGACGAAATCGAACGTCGTTTCAACGAACGACACGTAGCTTTCGGAGAGTGCAACAACGTAACCGGAGCAGTAGCAAAAGCAATTCTTGAATGCTGTAAATAACACAACGCACAGCGACTTATGAAAATACTATTATTCGGCGACAATTGTGCTTCATGCAAAGCTACTATATATAATATAGTACAAGCAGCACAAGACATCGACACCGCCATCGAGGTAGAAGAATGCAAAGACCTCATCAAAATGGTGCGTCTAAACATACTACAAACCCCTGCCGTAGTCATCGACGAGTGCGTATTGTCGCAAGGTAAGAAACTATCGTACGACGACGCGAAACAACTGATTCTACAACACTACAACAAATGAACGAACTCCTTAACCTTGCACAAAACAGCAGTTCCCCACTGATTGGCGTCTTGTTACTCGGCATTGTGTTTGGTCTTGACCCTTGTGCCATGCTCACCAACATTGCTGCCATGGGTTACATTGGAAAAGACCTCGACAACAAACACCGGGTTTTTCGCAACGGACTCCTCTACACTCTCGGACGCACACTCGCTTTCGGCGTATTAGGAATCACACTAATCATTTTACTCCGATTAGGCGGTAACGTTTCTGCTATCCAAGACTTTATGACTGAATACGGTGAAATCATTCTCATTCCGTTACTCATCATCACGGGTTTACTGCTGATTTTTGCCGACAAGATTTCTTTTCTCAACATCTCCTACTCTGCCGAGAATTTTTCTAATCAAGCAAAGAAAGGAGGTTGGGGTGCCTTTGTGCTGGGTCTCTTGCTTTCGCTCGGTTTCTGCCCCACCAATGCCATCATCTTTTTTGGTATGATGGTGCCCATGGGCGCCACTTCATCATATGGTCTGCTGTTGCCCATCATCTTTGCCATTGTCACTGCCCTACCCGTAGTTATCATAGCATGGTTGTTAGCATTCAGTTTGAACAACATCAACCAGTTTTATGCCAAAGCAAAAAACATTGGTAAATGGGCAAGGTGGATTGTCGGCATCCTTTTCATTGCTGTTGGCATCTATTTCGCAGTAGAGCATCTGTCAGAAGATGGATGCCACCACCACGACACTGAAGAATGCGATCATCACCACCACCATTGCAATCATCAGCACACTCACATCAACGAATTCCTACGTTAACCCAAAGTCTAACATGTTGGTCGAGACACACATCAAACAGCTCATTCCGCCAAGTCTCAACGACAATTTATGGCACTTGGAATTACAAGAAACAGTAGGCGAACGCACCTTGCTACTTACCCTTAGTGAAATGGAGGCCTGCCAAATTTCTAAAGGAGCGACACAAAATGGGGCATTTCCCGACCTCATCATGCTCATTTCAGAAATGGCTGCCGACATGAACTTGCGATTAGAGCGCATCATCATCAGCCAATGCATCAATGGCGACTACCACGCCTCGCTCGAATACGACTCAGAAGGCACCCATTTTGTTTACGACGTACTTGCCAGCGAAGCCATCGCTATCGCTATCGCTGAAGAAGCTCAAATTTTTATCGACGACAAATTCCTCGACAACACGACTCACCCCGTTGCCTCCTTCGAAAAAACAATCACAACGATGTCGGCTGAAGAGTTGGTACAAGCACTTAACAATGCCATTCAACAAGAAAAATACGAGTTAGCAGGAGCCATTCGTGACGAAATAAACCGAAGAAAAAAATCATAAACAACACACACATACAATGAACACAAAATTAAAACTTATATTGATGAACTTCCTGGAGTTTGCAGTCTGGGGAGCCTATCTCACTTGCATGGGTAACTACCTCGGCCGTGTTGGCATGGGTGGAGAGATATCGTGGTTTTACGCCATTCAAGGACTTGTGTCAATATTCATGCCAACCTTAATTGGCATCATTGGCGACAAATTCATACAGCCACAACGTCTGCTTGGGCTCTGTCACCTCCTTGCCGGCGTCTTCATGATTGGTCTGTTCTACATTGGAGCCACACAAGCCATACCCAACAAAGCACTCTTCATCACCATCTACACACTTAGCGTAGCATTCTACATGCCCACCTTGGCATTGTCGAACACCACCGCCTTCACCATCCTAAAAAACGATGGTCAAGACACCGTCAAAGCCTTCCCTTCCATCCGTGTGTTTGGCACCATCGGCTTCATCGCAACCATGTGGTTTGTCAACTGCGCTACATTCGACGGCGAGACCTTTGGCATGACATTAGGAGCCAGCGACTTTAAATTTCAATACACTCATTATCAATTCCTTATTTCTGGCATTTTGAGCGTCTTGCTGTGTTTGTATTGTTTCACATTGCCTCAATGCAAACTCGAACCCAAAGCATCGAAATCGTTGGCAGAAGCCTTCGGACTCGATGCGTTCAAACTCTTCAAGAGTCGCCAAATGGCCACCTTTTTCATCTTCTCGGCATTGCTTGGCATGTCGCTACAAGTAACAAATAGCTTTGCCACACCATTCCTAACAAGTTTCAAAGAAGCCTTCCCCAACTCATTCTGCGCCAACAATGCCACCATGCTCGTGTCGCTCTCGCAAATAGCCGAAGCATTGTGCATCCTACTCATCCCATTCTTCCTCAAACGCTTCGGCATTAAAATAGTAATGATGATTGCCATGGGAGCATGGGTGCTGCGTTTCGGCTTTTTCGGATTAGGATCGCCCGACTTCCCAGGTGTCTTGTTCTTCATCTTCTCGTGCATCGTCTATGGCGTAGCATTCGACTTCTTCAACGTTTCTGGCGGTTTGTTTGTCGACCAACAGTGCGACCCCAGCATCAAAGCCTCAGCCCAAGGTTTGTTTATGATGATGACCAACGGCATTGGCGCCACCATCGGCACACTGTCGGCAGGCGCTGTCATCAACCACTTCTGCCAATGGAACGAGCAAGGATATCTCATTGGCAAATGGTCAACCTGTTGGTACATCTTCGCAGCCTTCGCCTTTGTCGTTTTTGTGCTCTTCTCACTGTTATTTAAAGACAACAACACCAAAGCCAACCAAGCATAACAAACGCTATGACAACCGACAACAGCATGGTGCTGCGCACAGAACACCTCTTCAAAGTCTACGGTAAACGCACCGTGGTTAACGATGTCTCCATCGAAGTGCATCAAGGTGAAATCGTCGGACTGCTCGGTCCCAACGGTGCGGGCAAAACCACCACATTCTACATGACCACAGGATTGGTGACACCCAACTCTGGCAAAATATTCCTCAACGAAAACGACATCACCAAGTTGCCTGTCTACAAACGTGCCCGTGCAGGCATTGGCTACTTGGCACAAGAAGCATCGGTGTTTCGCAAGATGTCTGTCGAAGATAACATACGCGCAGTGTTGGAAATGACCAAATTCACAAAAGAGAAACAAGCGCAGAAACTGGAAGAATTGATTAGCGAGTTCCACCTCGAACACGTCAGAAAAAATATAGGCGACCGACTGTCGGGTGGTGAACGACGTCGCACCGAAATAGCACGTTGCCTTGCCATCGAGCCAAACTTCATCATGCTCGACGAACCATTTGCTGGCGTCGACCCTATTGCCGTTCAAGACATTCAAGACATCGTTTTCCACCTGAAAGACAAGAACATCGGCATTCTTATCACCGACCACAACGTCGACGAGACCCTCGCCATTACCGACCGCGCCTACATGCTGTTCGAAGGCAAAGTGCTT
>JAUNIJ010000057.1 GCA_030523485.1 Bacteroidales bacterium | reverse complement strand
CACAGCCATGTCACCGATACAATTTACGAGGGAATTAAAGTGTCGTTTCCTGCAAACGCAAATACTGCGTATATCGTTGTTTGTTTGTGGTATCACAAAATGCGATTTGCATATCACATCATGAAACTTGATGGTGAGCATTCGTCTTTTGTTATCCCAAAGAATGAAATGGTTGGTGTTTTAGGCTCACAGAAGCTCAATAAAAAGGGCGAAGTTGTTGTAGTAAACAAAAAGTCTTCTCCGCATATAATCGCAGAATAGTGGACTTTCTATCACAATAGTACTTTTTTCTAAAATAGAAATAATGCATGCTGAATTCAAGTTGATAGTGTAACGCTATCAACTTGATTTTTTTATCGATGTTCCCGTCAGGACGTTTGGCTAGACCGCAATGATTATAATAAAAAAACGTTATCTTTGCAGTTCGAATTTGAAATTGGGGTGTTAGGCGACTTTCTGTCCCTTTCTCTCTATAGATAACTAGGTTACAGTGATATTAGAAACAATCAACATACCGGCGGATTTGCGCCGTCTTCCTCTTCTGCAGTTGCCGCAACTGTGTGATGAATTGCGCCATTTTATTATCGAACAGTGTGCTCAAACACCAGGTCATTTGGGGTCGAGTCTTGGCGTGGTGGAACTTACTGTGGCGCTTCATTATGTGTTTCAGACACCCGACGATCGCATTGTGTGGGACGTGGGTCATCAAGCCTATGCTCATAAAATACTGACGGGTCGTCGCGAACGCTTCCATACTAATCGTCAGTTTGGTGGAATAAGTGGATTCCCAAACATTCATGAGAGCGAATATGATGCATTCTCAACGGGACACTCCTCTACATCTATATCGGCGGCATTGGGTTTGTCGGTAGCTTCTTGCCTAAAGAAACAAGAACGTAATGTGGTGGCTGTAATTGGCGATGGTGCAATGACTGGTGGACTCGCTTTTGAGGGTCTTAACAATGCCACCATCAACCCTAACAATTTGCTCATTGTGTTGAATGACAATCAAATGGCTATCGACCCTATTGAGGGCGGTATGAGTAAATTTCTTAGTAGCATACATACGTCCAAAACTTACAATCATCTTCGTCATCATCTCTATCAAATGATGCATAGGGTGCACCTCATCGACGAGAGTGGACGTAAGAAACTCATACGATTCAGTAACTCATTGAAATCGATACATGCAAGCGATAGAAATAATATCTTTGAAGGTTTGAATATTCGTTATTTTGGTCCTGTTGATGGTCACGATGTGTTGAATTTGGTACAAGTGTTTCAAGAACTAAAGAATCACAAAGGTCCGAAAGTGTTGCATATACTCACGAAAAAAGGTAAGGGTTTTGCTCCTGCAGAAAGAGAAGTAACCACTTGGCATGCACCCGGACAATTTGATCCACTGACAGGTTTGCGTATAAAAAAGAATAATGAAAACGAACCACCTCTGTTTCAGACTGTGTTCGGTGAAACTCTTCTTGAACTAGCTCGTGAAAACGACAAAATTGTTGGCATTACGCCAGCAATGCCGTCGGGTTGCTCAATGAATATTATGATGAAAGCGATGCCAAACAGAGTGTTTGATGTTGGCATTGCCGAAGGCCATGCTGTAACTTTTTCTGCTGGTTTGGCTAAAGAGGGATTGGTGCCTTTTTGTAATATTTACTCGTCGTTTATGCAGCGTGCCTATGACAATGTGATTCATGATGTGGCGCTACAACAATTGCCAGTTGTGCTTTGCCTTGATCGTGCAGGCTTGGTGGGTAGCGATGGAGCAACTCATCAAGGTGCGTTCGACCTCGCTTATTTTCGTTGTGTGCCGAACCTTACGGTAGCAGCTCCAATGAATGAACACGAGTTACGCGATATGATGTATACCGCACAACAATATCGCCAAGGTCCATTTGCTATTCGTTATCCACGTGGTAAAGGTGTGTTGGTGGATTGGCGTAATGAGATGCATGAGATGGCTATTGGCAAGGCTGTTATGTTGAAAGACGGAGTATCGGCAGCAGTGTTGTCGCTTGGTACGTTAGGAAACACTGCTACCAATGCTATTGGATTGGTGGAGCAAAATCACCCAGAAATAACCATAACACATTATAATATGCGCTTCTTGAAGCCACTAGATACGGACGCCATTGATGCGGCTTGTTGCCATCATAAACTGATTTTTACAGTAGAAGATGGTACTATATTAGGTGGCTTTGGTAGCGCTGTAGCGGAATATGTCAGTGAATATCATGCTGGTATAAAGGTGGTGCGTTTAGGATTGCCAGATACCTTTGTGGAACATGGCACACAAGCAGAACTATTTCATATGTTAGGCTTGGATGCAGAAGGCATGGCTGCCACATTCCTTAAACATATAAAAATGTAGAGGACATAAAAAATGAGAATCATAATAGCTGGAGCAGGAGAAGTAGGACGCTATCTGGCGAAGCGTTTGTCGACCGAGGAGCAAGAAATAGTGTTGGTTGACGAGTCGAGCGAGCGCATGTCCGATCTCGACATGCGCTATGACCTTGATATTGTTGTCGGATCGCCAACTTCACCGAAAGCATTGATGGAGTGTGACGTTCCCAATTGCGAACTCTTCATTGCTGTTACACCAGAAGAAAGCATCAATACCACTGCTGCCATATTGGCGAAAAATCTTGGCGCGAAAAAAACAGTAGCACGTGTTAACAACTATGAGTTTATCCTTTCTCCAAGTAAAGATGTGTTTCATCGTTTAGGTGTCGATACTATCATCTATCCAGAAACACTAGCAGCATTAGAAATTGTGAAATCGTTGCAACGTAGTTGGATGCGTGAGTATCGTTCGTTTGGTAACGATGCTTTGCAACTGGCTTGCGTGAAAGTTAGGAGCAATGCTACTTTTCTCGACAAACCTTTTATGACGGGTTATTTTGATCATAAACCCTATCGTGTTGTAGCCATTAAACGTAACAATAAAACCATTATTCCTAAAGGCGCTGACCAAATTCAAACTAACGATATCGTCTATTTTATCTGCCCAAATGGTAGCCTTGATATTATTTGTCAAGAAGCAGGTAAGGAAGCATTCGACATACGCAGAATTATGATAATGGGTTGTAGCCGAATAGCGATAAAAACGGTCTACTCGCTTCCGAAAGATTTCTCTGTAAAAGTGATAGACAATGACCGTGAGAAATGTTACAAAATGGCGACGCAATTGCAACCTGCTATGGTGATACACGGCGATGGTCGTGACCTTGAACTGTTACGAGAGGAGGGTTTGGAAGAGTGTGATGCTTTTGTTGCTGTAACTAATAACTCGGAAACAAATGTAATGGCTTGTATGGCAGCCAAACGACATGGTATTAAGAAAACCATTGCTGAAGTAGAAAATCTTGACTATCTCGATTTGGTTGAAAGCCTTGACATCGGTACCATTATTAATAAGAAACTCATAGCTGGTGGTAGAATCTATCAGATGACACTCGATGAAGATGCCCTTGACGTACAAAGTCTCACTTATTCCGATGCAGAAGTGGTGGAATTTGTGGTAAAACCTGGCGATAAAATTACGTCGAAACGCATTCGTGACCTTCACCTGCCAGACAATGTGAATATTGGTGGCATTGTTCGTGATGGTAATGGCTTTGTGGTAAATGGTAGCACTGTAGTGTTGCCTGGTGACCATGTGGTAGTGTTCTGTAAAGCTGATAGTGTACGGAAAATAGCAAAATTCTTCTAAACTAAATCATGGCAAAACTAATTAATTGGAAATTGATAGCAAGGGTCATTGGATTATTAGTGCTGTTGGAGGCAGCGCTCTTGCTCGTTACAACCGTAGTTAGTTTGTGTTATGGAGAATCGGACACTCAGGCTTTGGCAATTTCATGCTTGATTATAGGCATTGCTAGTGGCGTTCTGATTGCGTGTGGAAGAGGTTCGCTTGGTAATATGGGTCCGCGTGAGAGTAATATTATTGTGGCACTTATTTGGATGGTGATGTCGTTGTTTGGTATGTTGCCCTTTTGGTTGAGTGGAGCAATCCCTAACATTACGAATGCGATGTTTGAGTCTGTGTCAGGACTCTCTACTACGGGAAGTACGGTGTTAAATAACATCGAAGAATTACCTCGCGGTCTACTCCTCTGGCGCAGTGTGTTACAATGGGTCGGTGGCTTGGGTGTGGTTGTTCTGTCATTGGTTATCTTGCCTTTTATTAGTTCTGGTAAACAACTGTATGTGGCTGAAATGTCTGGATTTACCTATAAAAAGGTGGCACCACGACTGAAAGATACGGGACGACGTTTGATGACCCTTTATCTTACCTTGACACTTGCTGCAATACTTACCTATTGGCTTTTAGGAATGGAACTGTTTGACGCTGTATGTCACGGATTTGCAACGGTGTCGTCGGGCGGATTCTCAACCAAACAGAATAGTATCTCATATTGGGATAACAAACCATTGCTACAGTATGCTGTTATATTTTATATGTTGCTCTCTGGCATAAGTTTCGTTCTTCTGTATTGGATGCTCTTTAAACATGAGTTTCGCAAGATATTTAAAGATGAGGAATTGCGTACGTTTTTGTTGATTGCTTGCGGCACCACATTGTTTGTGTTTTTAGTGGTCAGCTTCTTTCCCGCAGATGCGTCAATGGAAATTCATTCCTTTGCCGATTTCGAGCGAAATTTTCGTCATGCCTTGTTTCAGTCGGTATCAACTATCTCTTCAACGGGTTACTATAGTTATGACTATCTCAGTTGGCCTCCGATTGTTTGGATGGTTTTGGTATTTTTTGTAATGATTATTGGTGGATCAGCAGGTTCTGCGTCTGGTGGTATTAAAGTGTCACGTGTACTTTTGGTAACGAAGATGGCTTTGCATGAATTGAATCGTCGTATTCATCCTAATGCTGTGTTCCCTGCTTCTATAAATAAAATAACCATAGAACCAAAATTGATACAAAGTACCAATAGTTTCTTTGCTTTCTATATATTTATTTTGGTGGTTGGTACTTTTTTGATGGTCGCAAATGGTGTGGAACCATTTGAGGCTGTAGGTAATGCGATATCTTCATTGTCGAATGCCGGCCCAAGTGTCGGACAATATGGTCCTTCTGGTTCGTTCTATGCGTTGCCAATGTTTTCTAAATGGGTTATGATGTTTTTGATGCTTATCGGTAGGTTGGAAATCTTCACTTTCTTGATAATCTTCACTCCTGCACTTTGGAAGAAGTAATAGGCCTTGAGACAACAAAAAAAAGGTTGGTACAGTTTTGTGTCAACCTTTTTGTTGCTCATATTTATTTCAGAGTGCTTATTGATTTGGTGTGTTATGGGGGCTTTCGTTCTTTATGTCATTATAGTAATCGTTGTCGTCATCACCTAACTCGTTATCAATAGTGTGAGTTGCATCGAATTCGTTCAACACCTGCTCTTGGTGATAGATATTATTGTCAATCTTAAGTCGTCCAAGAAATTTAACGGCAATGCCCCATAGCTTATAGTCAAACCACAAGAAAAGAATTAAAAAGATAATGTAGATGTGTTCGTTAAATTCTTGACTAAGTTGATTACCAAGCATTAAGATGTAGTCGTAGCAACCATGCAGTAATATAGGAAAGAGTAGTGAAAGAATAAAATTTCTCCATTTTGCGTGCTGATGAAATCGTGCCTTGGCAAGAAAATAACCCATAGTAACACCATCGAAGAAATGCCCAGGAACAGCAAATATTGCTCTTAAATAAGCAACTTCTACACTGTTGCTAAATACGTACATGAAGTTCTCGATGCATGCAAAAGCTAAGGCAATGATGCCAGTATAAACTATGGCATCGAATGGCTCGTCAAACTCTTTTCTTCGCCAAACAAACAACATAAAGATCAGCCATTTCGAAAACTCTTCGATGACTCCCGCAGAAAAAAATGCTTGACGGAATGGCGTTGATTCAATGTCAAAAAATAATGAGACAATGAATTTGAGCAATAGCGTGATAGGAATAGAAAGCGTGCCTAATGCAAATACTTTGAGCACCGTTTTTATTGGTTCGGGGTGTTCATCTTCGAAATAGATGGCAAGACCTAACGATAAAACAGGTAATACTGTCATGAAAAGAGTGTACAGTGGTGTATCAATGCCGATGATTGTGTTGCCAAAAAAAGCAAAAAATATCAACCCAATAAAAATAAGTTTGCTTGGTTTCTTGATGATATTCATTCGAGTGAGTCTTTATCGTGATAAAGTCGTTGAATTTACGAATGCAAAGGTAGTGGAAAAAATAGCGTTGAAAAGAATGTAGAAGCAGAAAAATTAGAGCACCCAAAAAAGGAAAAATGAAATGAATAAATGATGGACAAGGATTTGTTTCATAAGGAAAAATAGTATACCTTTGCACCAGATTTTAAAGCGAAAATCAATCACAAAAAAACGATATAAGACTATGGTAAAATTAGGTATCAACGGATTCGGACGCATTGGTCGTAACGTATTCCGTGCCGTATTTGAGAACTTTTCTCAAGATATTGAGATTGTTGGCATTAACGACTTACTCGAACCAGATTATCTTGCTTACATGTTGAAGTTTGATTCTGTTCATGGACGTTTCAATGGTACAATCGAAGTAAAAGACGGTAACTTAGTAGTAAATGGTAAAACCATCCGACTTACTGCAGAAAAAGACCCAACTAATTTAAAGTGGAATGAGGTGGATGCAGATGTAGTTATTGAATCAACAGGTCTGTTCCTTACTGACGAATTAGCTCGTGCTCACCGTGTAGCTGGAGCTAAAAAAGTTATTATGTCGGCTCCTTCAAAAGATGCTACACCAATGTTTGTGTATGGAGTTAACCACACAGAATATAAAGGTCAAGATATAATCTCAAATGCATCTTGCACCACAAACTGCCTTGCTCCTGTTGTAAAAGTTCTTCATGAAAACTTTGGCGTTGTAAAAGGCTTGATGACAACAGTGCATGCTGCCACAGCAACACAAAAAACAGTAGATGGTCCTTCAAAGAAAGACTGGCGTGGTGGTCGTGGCATCTTGGAAAACATCATCCCATCGTCAACAGGTGCTGCTAAGGCTGTAGGAAAAGTTCTTCCTGCAATGGCAGGTAAATTGACTGGTATGTCAATGCGTGTTCCTACTTCCGATGTGTCTGTTGTAGATCTTACCGTGGTGTTGGAAAAACCTGCTAATATGGAAGCCATCTGCAAAGCTATGAAATCTGCTTCAGAAAACGAATTGAAGGGTATATTGGCTTATACTGATGAAGCTGTTGTGGCAACAGACTTCCGCCATTGTCCTAATACATCCATCTTCGATGCAACCGCTTCAATCTCGTTGGATGACAACTTCGCAAAAATCGTATCATGGTACGATAACGAATGGGGCTATTCAAACAAATTGTGTGAAATGGCTCGTTATATCACAAAATAAAGTGATGCTTGAATCATAATACTATCAAAAAAGGCTCTTAGGTATGCTTCCTAAGAGCTTTTTTTGTTGCTATAGAGCCTACAAAAGTAAATCTAAATAACTACAGAAAAGAGTCAGAATAAAAAAGTGTAACATTGTGTAAGAAAGTAGAGTAGTGTGGCTTAGTTTGTGACAGATTGATTTGTTTGTCTCGCTAAAAATGTTTATCTTTGCACCGCTAAAAGTGTTCTTTGATTACTCGTATTGAAGAAACCTTTCCCAATGCGATGAAAATGGACATCAAAAAAGTAGTAATATCTTATAAATAAGAACATATGAGTTTAAAAATTGTGGTACTTGCAAAACAAGTGCCAGACACACGTAATGTGGGAAAAGATGCTATGACTCCGGAAGGTACCGTAAATCGTGCTGCCCTTCCAGCTATCTTTAACCCAGAAGATCTTAACGCACTTGAACAAGCACTGCGTTTGAAAGATCAGAATCCAGGCTCCACAGTTAGCATCTTAACTATGGGTCCCGGCCGTGCTGCTGATGTTATCCGTGAAGGTCTCTTCCGTGGTGCTGATAATGGTTATCTATTAAGCGATAGAGCTTTTGCTGGCGCTGATACATTGGCAACTTCTTACGCATTGGCTACAGCAATACAAAAAATAGGCATGCCAGATGTTATTCTAGGTGGACGTCAAGCTATTGATGGAGATACCGCTCAAGTAGGACCTCAGGTGGCAGAAAAATTAGGCTTAACTCAGATTACATATGCTGAGGAAATCTTGAAATGTGCCGACGGAAAAGTAACCGTACGTCGTCATATTGATGGCGGTGTTGAAGTAGTAGAAGGACCTCTGCCTATCGTAATTACTGTTAATGGTAGTGCAGCAACATGTCGTCCGCGTAATGCAAAACTTTTGCTGAAATATAAACGCGCTATGGCTCCAATGGAAATGCCAGAAAATTTGTCTTATGCAGACGAATATACAAAGAAACCATATCTTACATTGACACAATGGAGCACAACTGATATCGATGCTGACTTGCAACAATGTGGTTTGTCGGGCTCTCCAACCAAAGTAAAAAATGTAGAAAATATCGTATTCCAGGCTAAAGAATCTAAAACTCTGACTGCCTCTGATAACGATATTGACGGTTTAATGAAAGAACTTCTTGCTAACCATACAATAGGATAAGACCATGAATAACGTATTTGTATATTGCGAATTAGAAGGCTCACAAGTAGCAGAAGTGAGTCTCGAACTCTTAACAAAAGGTCGCAAACTCGCTAATCAATTAGGCGTACAACTTGAGGCTATTTGTGCTGGATATAATCTCAAGGAAGTAGGTAAGCAAGTGTTTAAATTCGGCGTTGATAAACTTCATGTATTTGACGCTGAAGGCTTGTTCCCATACACATCTAAACCTCACACATCAATTCTTGTGAACCTTTTTAAACAAGAAAAACCACAAATCTGTTTGATGGGTGCCACGGTCATTGGTCGTGACCTCGGCCCACGTGTCTCTTCTGCATTACACTCTGGATTAACTGCAGACTGTACCTCTTTAGAAATTGGTTCGTACGACGACAAAAAAAGCGGTAAACACTATGATAACTTGCTTTATCAAATTCGTCCTGCTTTTGGTGGTAACATTGTAGCCACCATTGTAAATCCTGAAAATCGTCCTCAAATGGCTACTGTCCGTAGCGGTGTGATGAAGATGGAAGTGTTGGATGAGAATTATAAGGGCGAAACAATTATAGAAGACGTTGCTAAGTTTGTACCAGAAACCGATTATGTCGTAAAGGTAATTGAACGCCATATTGAAGCAGCAAAAAACAATTTAAAAGGTGCTCCAATCATTATAGCTGGTGGTTATGGTATGGGTAGTAAGGAAGGCTTCGATATGCTTTATGATCTTGCAAAAGAAATTCATGGTGAAGTAGGCGCAAGTCGTGCTGCTGTTGATGCTGGGTTTGCTCCACACGATCTTCAAATTGGTCAGACTGGTGTAACAGTGCGTCCTAAAGTGTATATCGCCTGCGGTATCAGTGGTGCTATTCAACATGTTGCTGGTATGAAAGAAAGCGGCATTATCATCAGTATCAATAGCGATGAAAATGCTCCAATTAATACTATCGCCGACTATATCATTAATGGCACCGTAGAAGAGGTGATTCCTAAGATGATAAAATATTATAAACAAAACAGTAAGTAAATCTTTCCGATAATGGCAAACTATTATTCTGAAAATCCTGAACTTAAGTTTCATCTCAATAACCCCTTGATGGAGCGTATCTGCCAACTCAAGGAAAGAGATTATAGAGATAAAGATAGCTACGCTGATGCTCCACTTGACTACGCTGATGCTCTCGATTCTTACGACAAAGTATTAGAAGTTGTGGGTGACATCACAGCAAACATTATTGCGCCAAATGCAGAGGGAGTAGATGCAGAAGGGCCTCATTGTCATGATGGTCGTGTTGACTATGCTTCTGGCACAGTAGAAAACCTTAAGGCAATGGTCGATGCTGGTATGAATGGTATGACCATGCCAAGAAAATATAATGGTTTGAATTTCCCAATCATGCCTTACACTATGTGTGCTGAAATCGTAGCTATTGCTGATGCTGGTTTTGGTAACATATGGTCGTTACAAGATTGTATAGAGACACTCTATGAATTTGGCAATGAAGATCAACATGCTCGCTTTATCCCACGTATTTGTGCTGGCGAAACAATGTCGATGGACTTAACAGAACCAGATGCTGGCTCAGACCTTCAATCGGTAATGCTTAAAGCTACCTACAGCGAAAAAGATGGTTGTTGGTTGTTGAATGGTGTAAAACGTTTCATAACCAATGGTGATGCAGATATTCATTTGGTGTTGGCTCGTTCAGAAGAAGGCACCAAAGATGGCCGCGGACTTTCAATGTTTATCTACGACAAACGCCAAGGTGGTGTTAATGTTCGTCGCATAGAAAATAAACTCGGTATACATGGTTCACCAACCTGCGAACTTGTTTATAAAAATGCTAAAGCAGAATTGTGTGGTGAACGTCGTCTTGGCTTGATTAAATATGTGATGGCCTTGATGAATGGTGCTCGTCTTGGTATTGCTGCTCAATCTGTTGGCTTGAGTCAAGCTGCCTACAACGAAGCGTTGGCTTATGCACGCGACCGTAAACAATTCGGTAAAGAGATTATCAATTTCCCTGCTGTTTATGACATGATTGCCACAATCAAAGCAAAACTTGATGCAGGACGTGCCCTCCTTTATCAAACAGCACGTTATGTAGATATCTACAAAGCACTTGAAGATATTGCTCGTGAGCGTAAATTGACACCAGAAGAACGTGCTGAAATGAAGAAGTATTCTAAATTGGCAGATGCTTTTACACCATTAGCTAAAGGTATGAATTCGGAATTTGCCAACCAAAATGCTTACGACTGTATCCAAGTACATGGTGGCTCTGGCTTTATGTTAGAATATCCATGTCAACGTATCTATCGTGATGCACGTATTACTTCTATTTATGAAGGTACTACTCAATTACAAACAGTAGCAGCAATTCGCTATGTAACAAATGGCTCATATCTTGCTACTATTCGTGAGTTTGAAACCATCGCTTGCAATGAAAAATATAACACTGTCATGAACCGTTTGAAAGTTATGGCAGATAAATTTGAAGCCAGCGTGGCACACATGAAAGAATTCGAAAGTCCTGAGTTGCACGACTTAGTTGCACGCCGTCTAATGGAACAGGCTGCTTATCTTGTTATGGGTCATCTTCTCTTACAAGACACAAATCGTGCTCCAGAATTATTCGAAAAATCATTGACTGTGTTCATTAATTACGCAGAAAGTGAAGTAGAAAAACACTACAACTTTATTATGAAGTTTGACGCTAGTCAAATCGAATGTTATAAAGCTTAATTTTAATAGGTTATTTGTGATTCTGGGTCGATTGTACCCAGAATCATAAATAATCTTTCTATTTAAATCCTTCGCGATATTATATAGTAGTGAGGGTTGTTACAACGAACAATAATTTGTTGGTTCATTCGTTTTAAACCAATTGTCTGACGACGTTATTCTCGTCAGATAAAACTTGAAAGTGAAAATAATGGCTTTGTAGAAAAG
>JAUNIJ010000056.1 GCA_030523485.1 Bacteroidales bacterium | reverse complement strand
AAACCTCCCCAACGACTATTAGACAAAAAAAATCAGTCTTGAAAACCCATGAGTTTTCAAGACTGACTATAATTGTTTTGTATCTTAACCTACTTCAATTCAATCACTTTGTACGTTTTTGAGCCTACACCAATAGTCGCAGCGTGGTCTAAAATATGTGTACCTTTACGTGAGTTGATGCGTTCGATGAGATCAGCACGTCCTTCATCGTCGGAGTTGAAAATCATGTCGACACAAGCTTGGTCTAATGCCACAGGGTCAAGCGAAGCCATGATGCCTATGTCAGCCATTTTTGGTTCGGCAGGATTGGCATCGCAGTCGCAGTCAACCGACAAGTTATTGAGCACGCTGATGTACAATATTTTATCGCCAAAGTGGTCAGCCACAGCTTTTGCTGCTTCAGCCATGCTTTCAGTAAAGTCGTCTTGTTCAGGCAGATTAGCCCACATTTCATCGGGATTAACGGTGGTGCCAGCAGAGTGAATCCACGATTTACCCGCAGTAGATGCCACGCCAATGGAAATGTTTTTCAAGGCACCGCCAAAGCCACCCATAGCATGTCCTTTAAAATGCGAGAGAACGACCATGAAATCGTAGTTTTGCAAGTGGTTGCCTACGATGTCATACTGTAGGTGTTTACCTCCTTCGACAGGAATTTGCATTTCGCCCTCAGCGTCCATGATATCTACGTTTGCAATAGCAGTAAAACCATGGTCTTTAGCTGCTTGTAGGTGATCGGCAGTGTTCATACGTTTGCCAGGATAGGCAGTGTTGCACTCTACGATGGTGCCGTTCACCATTTGCACCAGGTTTTTGATGAGGTTAGGGTCGAGGTAATGATGCCCGCCAGGTTCTCCAGTAGAAATTTTCACTGCCACACGTCCCTCAGCACTACGATTGAGTGCTTCGTAGATTTTCACAAGGTTTTCCGCATTGATATCGCGGATGAAATAGACTTCGGAGACATTAGCCACAGCAGTGGAGTCGGTTGTTTCGTCCTCATTGGCAGTGTTTGATTTTGAGCCACATGAGAGTAGCGCAAAAGTCACAGCCAACAAAAATAAGATGGAATTTCTTTTCATATTTATTTACTTGATTGTAATTGTTTTCGATATTGTGATGGCGACACCCCAACCTCGTGTTTAAAGACACGCGAGAAGTAGGCAGCATCCTCGAAACCTGTTTCGATAGCAATCTCTGCCAGAGGTTTATCGGGTTGACTGAGGATTATTTCTTTAGCTTTATCGATACGATAATGTACTAAGAAATTGATGGTGGTTTCGCCTGTTATTGATTGAATTTTTCGACTCAGTTGGCGCGAACTTAGACCTATTTTCTCCGAGATGATTTGTACATCAATAGGTTTTTTACCTATCAATTCATCAAGTATCGCCATAAGTTTGGTTAAGAAAGCCTTACGTGCTTCCATGAGTTCGTCGGTTTGATTTTCGACAACGGTGTTGGATGATTCTCCTTGTTCCGACATATTGGCAACCGGTGTGACGACGTCGACATTTTCAGCCGTTTTTTCTGCGTTATCGACGTGGTTATCAATCTTAACCGACACTAATTTAGCATTACTCAAGCGGCAATGCAACTGTATGAGATGTTCGACGCTCACGTTCAACTCGTCGGAGTTGAATGGTTTGTAGAGGTAGACGTCAGCCCCGGCTTTTAAACCATCGACTTTATCTTTTTCAGAAGCTTTTGCCGTTAGCATTACAAATGGTATGTGATTGAGTATTTCCGACTTACGTACTTCTTGACATAGTTGGTTGCCGTCCATGACAGGCATCATGAGGTCGCTAATGATGAGGTCTGGCACAATTTCCTGTGCCATATTGAGGCCATCGCTACCATTTTTAGCATAGTAGAAGCGATATCTGCCACGCAGTTGCGATGCGACGTATCGGGCAATGTCGTCGTTGTCTTCGACAATAAGTATGATTGGTGCATCGGCATCGCTAACGCCTTTAGGCATTTGCTGTTGCATGTAGTTGTAGCGTTCTGGGATTTGTTCGCCAATAACTTCGTCGACACCTTCTTTAATGGTACCGATGTGCGATTGTGGTAGAGTAATGGTGAAAGTTGAGCCTTTTCCCTCTTCGCTTTGTAAAGCGATATGCCCTTCCATCGCTTTCACTACTTGCACCACCAGTGAGAGTCCTATGCCTGTACCCGATAAATTTTGTGCATTGCTCACTTGATAGAATTCCTCAAAGATATGGGTCTGTTCAGTTTCTGGGATGCCAATGCCGTTGTCGGCTACCGAGAGAATGACGTTGTTGTTGGCAAATGAGAGTGATACTTTGATTTTACCGCCTTCAGGAGTGAATTTCACTGCGTTAGACAAGAGGTTACGCATTATTTTATGCATGTAATCGGGCACGAAATCCATTTGGAAGTTTTTGTATTCCGATTGCATCGATAGTTCGATGTTTTTAGCTTTTGCAAGACTTTCGTGGCTTTCAACAATCATGCGTACGTACGACACAATGTCTGCAGAGCGATACTCCACATTCACAACATTTGAGGTAATTTTCACGATATCAAGCAGTTGATTAACCAACAAGAGCATCTGTGAACCTTGGCGTGTTATCATTTCACCCACTTGTTGCATTGGCATGTCGTTGGGAAGTTCGTTACGTCGTAACTGTTGTCCATAACCAAGTATGATGGTGAGTGGTGTACGTAATTCGTGTGTTATGTTGGTGAAGAAGGTGGTTTTCATTTGTTCGAAGGTTTTCTGACGTTTTTGGCTTATTTGTTTTAGCCAAACGATGTAACCCAACACCACGATTGCAAGCACAAAGATAATGAATGCACTGAGAAAAATCCAAATGATGGTTTTGGTGCGTAAGTGCTGTTGTTGTGCCTCTAGTTCCAGTTTGTTGGTTTCGTACTGTGCGCGATAGTCGCCAAGGGCTTTAGCTGCAGTCTCGGTGTTCATTGAGTCAGCCATCTGAATGTAGCGTCGCAAGTCGTCACACGCTTTCAGAGGGTCCATTTTTTCGTGCACTTTGGCAAGGCTTTGTAGGAGATTTTTCTCTGCGTATTTGTTACCTACACTACAAAAATAATTGTAGGACTGAAGATAGTGACGTTCTGAAGCCTCGTAGTTTTTTTGTTGATAGTTGATGTTTCCTAATTGCGAGTGAATGGTTGCTTCGATTTGTGGGTCAGGATATTTCTCTAATATTTCTAAGGCATGCTCTAGTTTTTCCGAGGCGACATCAATATCTCCTTTCACCAGATAAACATTTGCAATAAATGTCAACTGCGCTGGTAGGTCAACTAAGCCGTTGATGACAGAGTCTAATTCATAGGCTTCCTGCGAGAAGTTCAACGCATCATCATACAGATTTAATTTCGTATAGATCATCGATGCGACACACAGCAGGTCGATTGTCATTTGGTTGTCGCTATTGTTTGCGTTTGTATTTTTTTTATTGATGGAGCGCACATTTTGGTGACGTTGAAGGTAGATGGCATCGTCGACGTACATTTTTGCCGTGTCGAACTGCCGCATCATGCAACATGTGCCTGCTAAGCTATAGAGTGTGGAGATTATCAATTCGTCGTTTTGCGTTTCTTTGATAATATTAAAAGCATCTACTTGAAGTTGCAAGCCTAGTTCCATTTCACCTTGTTTTGTCAGACAAACGCCTTTCACTCGCCAACACAAGGCTTTTTTAACGTCATGTCCTTCATGTTGTTCAAAGAAAGAGAGGGCTTTTTCGACAAGTTCAAACGCCTCGTTGAATTTGGTTAATTTCACATAGTAATTTGCCATTTCATAGTAGAGAGAAGCGTTGCAAAGTTCAAGGTCTTTGATGGAGTTGTATCGCAACAAGGTGTCGACGTGTCCTTCTTCAACCATTTGATAGAAGATGGCACTGGCATACGACATACGCATTGAGCCATCAGCTTTTTCGAATTCTTCGAAGAGTTCGTCGATGTTTTGTTTGTTGATAATAAGATCTTCAGAGATGCTGTCGGAGTTGCGATTGCACGAAGAAATAAGGAATAGTGAGAACACACACAACGCAATAAGAGATAGTTGTGTAGTTGTTTTTCTTTGATGTGTCTTTACATTGTCAAGGTATTTCATTTTGATTTATTTGATAGTTGACATTTGGTCGCAAAGGTACGCTTATTTTTTCATACGCAAAGAGAATGCAAAAAAATAAAAAGTCCTCGTAGAATTTCTACGAGGACTTTTTTATTAGATATGATTATTGCTTAGAAACCACCTTTGAAGAGTTTAGCAGAAGTGATGGTTTGTTTCTTACCATACTTGCTTTGGATGCGTTTCATATCAATGGCTTTCTCATCACCCATGATGACGATGGTGACAGGTTTTCCTTTGATGTATTTATTGTAGAAATTAACAATTTGCTCAAACTTGAGGTTATCGACTTTAGGCATGTTTACTTTTGCAGGGTCGTCGGTGTAACCTTGTTGTTTCCAGAAATCAAAGGTTTGGCTCTTACCACGGAACGAAGGTTTAGCTGTTAATGCTGATTGACGTAAGAAGGTCTTGATGTTATCGATGCGATCGGGATATGAAGGCATGTTGTTCAAGAGGTCCATATAAACGTCGATGGCATCAGCTACTTTATCGCTTTGTGTACCAACGTAACCAATAAGATAAGATTTTTGTTTTGGATAACCTGGTGTTACCATGCTTCCATAAGCGGTGTAAGCCATCGAACGTTTTTCACGAATTTCATTCATTACCAAACCGCTGAAACCACCACTGAAGTATTGGTTGAAGGCATCGTAATCGACATCTTCTGCAATATCATAAGGTACACCATCGATATAGAAGTAAACTTTTGCTTGTTGAACGTCTTTATTAGCAAGGAAGATTACTTGTGTTTTGTCGTAGTGTTTACGTTCACGGAATACAGGAGAAGTTGTTGGTATTGCGTTTTTATCGATTGGCACATTAGCTTTCAAGATTTCAGCAACTTCTGTCATTGGTTTTTGACCAACGTAGTGGATGTCGACAGAGTATTTGATAGCATCTTGAATGGTTGTTGCAAGGTCGGTGTTCGACAGGAGGTAGTTCACATTATATGCATCGCCAGTAAATTGAACGCTATAGAGTTCGTCAACAGGAATACGATCAATATAGGATGATTTATCACCATACATTACATATTCCATCAAAGCAGATGCAAGGACGTTAGGATTGGTTTTTTCGCGTTGACGACTTTGTAATTCGCTACCAACAACACTTTCAATCTGTTTTTGATCCAATTTTGGCATATAAGTCATTTGGGTCATCAACTTACAGATTTCTGCAAGGTTTTTCTCGTCGCCAGTGATATGAATATAGAAATATCCACTGTTAACGCTGAAAGAGCAAGTTGCACCCAATGCACTGAAACGGCTACGAAGGTCGGTAGCTGACACGTCTGGCATCATACCAGCAGTATTCATCAGAGCAGCAGCATATTCTAGTTTTGGCATTTTCTCTGTACCAACACCATATTTCAAGGTCAAAGAAAATACGTCGTTCAATGGGTTTTGTGTGTAGAACATTTTTACGCCATTGTAAAGACTCAATTCTTTCACATCATTGAAATTGTTGTAATCAACAACGACTTTTCCAGAAGGAACTTTTTCAAATTCCTTAGCATATTCAGTTTGTACGCCTTTTGGAGGGTCTAAAGGTTTTATTTGTGGTTTTGCAAGTTTGTTTTTCTTAGGAGCGCCTTCAGAGAAAGCGATGGTCATGTGATTGCCACCAAAATATTTATTAGCAATACGTTTTACGTCTTCTTTAGTAATAGCAGCAATTTTCTTATCCATTTCGAAGTAGTCGGCCATGTCGTTACCATAAGCGAAAGCGTATGTAATGGCGTTTACTTTGTTGGATGCATTCTCAAACATGAGTTTGAAACTTTGTAATTGCTGTTGTTTTACTGATTGGAAAAGTTCATCGGAGAATTCGCCACGTTTCAGTTTTTCGATTTCAGCGAAGATGATTTTCTCTGTTTGTTTTTCTGATTCAAAACGGCTTTGTGCTACGTCGTAATAAGGCATGCCAATAACCATAATTGAGCCACGGTCGCGACGTGCATCGCTTGATACATAAGCGGCATTTACTGTACCGTCCAACATTAGACGATCCAACATACCGGTGTTATGACCGTTATTCAACATTGCGAGAGTAAAATCCAACAAAACATCGTCGGCATCATTCATTGAAATACCTTTGTAAATCCAATAGTATTGTGGATAGTAGCCTACTTTACATTCAAAATGTTCGTTTTTAATCTCCTTAGTTGGATATTTCACGCGTTCAGGTAATGTTTTAGACACCAAACGTCCGAAATATTTTTCAATCAAAGGTTTTACTTCTGATGAATTGAAATTACCAACAAGCATCAAGCACATGTTGTTAGGAACATACCATGTGTTATAGAAGTTAATCAGAGCGCTGATTTGTGGATTTTTCAAGTGAGATGCGTATCCGATTACGTCGCGAGAATAAGGACATCCTTCGTATACTTTTTCGAAGAGGAATTCGCGTTGATGAGTGCCGTAATCATCTTGATACATATTATATTCTTCGAATACGTTTTCCAATTCTGCTTGGAAGCTACGGAATACAGGATTGATGAGACGGTCGGAATTAACCTTCATCCATTTTTCCATTTGATAAGCAGGGAAATCGTTGTGATAAGCTGTGAGGTCGTAGCTAGTGAAAGCGTTCAAATTGTCGCCACCCATGCTTTCGATGAGGTTTGAGAAATCGTCGGTGGCAGAATATTTAGCTTCTTCCATCGAAGCCTCATTAATTTTTTTAATGAGTTCCTGACGTTTAGCCTCGTCTTTTTCCACTGCTAATTGGTCGTAAAGACGTATTACCTCTTCATAAAAAGGTTTTTCTTTTTCCCAATCAAGAGTACCGATGGTTTGAGTGCCTTTGAACAACATGTGTTCCAAATAGTGAGCCAAACCGGTGTATTCTGATGGTTCGTCGACAGAACCTGCGCGACAGACTACGCGTCCGTGTACGTCAGGTTTGTTGTGATCTTCCCAAAGATAAATTTTCATACCATTAGAAAGGGTGTACTCCTCATAACCTGTTGGCATGTTTTTCTTTTGGGCAACAGATACTGTTGTTAATGCGAACAACAGCACTAAGATGCTTAAGAATTTTGTCTTCATTGTGTTATTATTACTTGATTAAATTTTATTTTCTTTTTCGTATTCCTCTTGCGACACATATTTAAGTATATCGCCAGGTTGACAATTCAGTGTTTTACAGATTGCGTCTAACGTTGAGAATCTCACAGCTTTAGCTTTGCCTGTTTTTAGAATGGACAAATTGGCAGGAGTTATCGACACTCGTTCAGACAGCTCGCCTAAAGAAATATGCTGTTTAGCCATCAGCGCCTCCAAATCAACTACAATTGGCATAACTTCATTTATTAGATTGTTAAATCTTGTTCTTGTTTAAAATCGGTTGCTTTTCGGAGTATCTCACACATCAACAAGACAATAAGTCCAGATATGAGGGGTGTCCACTCAAAAACATTGCGATAGGCGATATCGAAGCCGTTTAGAGTAAATCCTTGCGATGAGACGTATAAATCCAAGCAACGCAATGCGGTGGTTAACACTACGACAGTGATTAGAGAAACACCTATTAGCCTCATATATTTCACGTTACGATGGTCGAACACTTTGGTTCGAATAAACGAGAAGATGACGATGCAGAATAAAATTAAGATGAAAACATAAAGTGCTACGGATATGCACAATACGGGCACATCTAATTTTTCATAGACTTTCTCTAAGGTTGTCAATGGCCGTCCATTTCGAGGCATAAAGATGTGTGCACTGGTCGGATAAATCAGCACACTGTCACCAGATAGTTCGCTATAGTTGTTCCATTGCAGTGTTTCTTCGGCCAATCCATTTGTTTTCAAATCGATAAATAAATGACCATCGATACACTCTGTTTTCAGATTAGTATGAGAAGGGTGCGAGCGTAGGTTTTGTACGTTCATCAACACATCATCAACTTCTCCGAACAAAGTATAACAACGCAAAATAGCAGCCGTAAAGAAGCACACTAAGATACAGAACGACAGTACTTTAATTTTCCTCATGGCTTCATTTTTATATTAAATATTACCACGCAAAATTACTTCTTTTTCTTTGTCTACCCAATTTTGTTGGCACAAATTATTGTTAAACGATAACAAAGGTATTTTCCACAACAATATTTTTTACTATTATGTGTCTGATTATTTTTTCCGTCCAAAGTCAGCAGGAATTTCTCCCCATAGTTCTGTTTCCCACTTAAGTAAAGGGATGTCGTTATAATCGTTGATCATGAGCCAACGCTCTGCACGTGCTATCATATTGAAAATTTCTTCGTTGTGTTTGGTGTGCGCTAATTTAGTACGGCACTTCCGAAGTTTAACCCACAACAAAGCATTACGACTATCGCTATAAATAGGGTAAGCGACGCCACATTTTTTCATGTAAGCAATGCCATGTACGATGGCCAAGAATTCGCCCACGTTATTTGTTCCGTCAGACATCGGTCCGACATGAAAAATCCTTTGTCCTGTTTCCACCCACACACCCTGATATTCCATTGAGCCAGGCGAGCCGCTACATGCTGCATCCACAGCCAAAGCTTTGGCGATAGGTTTACGTGGTGCATTAGCTATTTTTTCCGCCACATTTGTTTTATGTTCACGATGCGTCACATGTTCTTCGTAGGTTTGTGCAAATGCTTTTTCCGCTTCCTCACGTGTTGCAAACCCCTTGTAATGTGCACCGCCAAAACCTTTTACGGAAGCCTCGCAAGCACTCCATCCCTCCAACACACCAACATGGCGTCCGACCCAAACAGTGTAGTATTTCTTTTTCTCTTTTGCCATGCCACAAAGATACATCATTTACGACAAAAGAGCATGCTTTTGTTTAAAACATGCTCTTAAAACAACCGAAGGAACTGTCCACGGTCATTGTCTACTTGTTGTCGTTACTACTATTTTTTGTCGGTATTAATAGTAACTGCGATACCAGCTTTTGCCCAAATGCCAGGTTGAAGAATGCCGCCATAGTCGTAGTAATGACGATTTGTCAGGTTGGTAGCACTGGCATAGATATTGATATTTTTGTGTTGCCAGTAGATTTTTCCATCGAGCAGAAGCACAGGTTTATAAGCCACCACATCGCCGTTGACATCGGTGTACTCACCGTTACGACTTTGTAGTGTAAGTTGCCATTCTGCACCAAATCCGCGCCAGATACCATGTCCCAACGACAATGTCAATTTGTGACGCAAATAGTCTAATGCATATTTACTTATCAGTTCGCCAGCATCTTTATTAAGGTGACAGAAGGCATAGGTTAAATCGATGTTTTTCAGCCAATAACCAGCATGGTAACCAACAGCCAATTCGCCACCAACAGCATCAACAGCCGTGTGATTCATACTACGCCATTGTTCTTCTGCCGGAGCTTTCACCCAGTCGATAATGTTACGTCCAAAGCGGTAGTAAGCATTCAACGAAGTGTGAAAACCATGCGTAGCATAACGTACACCAAGTTCGAGATTGATGCTCGATTCTGGTTTTAGTTCGGGATTAGCAATCTGTGTAGCACTTTTATAGTATAGGTCGGTGAAAGTTGGTAAACGTAGGCTACGACTTGCGTTGAAGAACACGTCGCCTTGCGCTGCGAAGTGATAGCCCAGATTGGCACCAAAGCTGAAATTGTTTCGGAACATGGTATTGTAGTTGCCTGCCACACCGATAGATGCGGAAAAGTCGTTATAATAGAACGACTGTTCAGCGAAATAGTTGACGTTAAAACGATTTTTTCCTACCGAGAATTGTTTCTCCTTGTGTGTGTAAGGTATGTAATGTGTCGATGTCAGCGAGTCACCCAACACATTTGAGAGGATGTTTTCGTTGCGCACCTCTAGTCCGACAGTTGTTTTACCCCATTTCTCCAACCACGAGAGTTTAGCATTTGCTCCCGACACGTTCGACACATGATAGTTGTGTGTGGTGTACCATGAAGGGAACTCGACAACACCTTCGCGAAAGAGTTCGAAACGGTCGTAATGGGCACGTGTAAAGAGGGAAGCTTCAATATGAAGTGGGAAGTCGAAATCGTAATCCCACGTAACAGCGCCCGACAACATTTTCGTTGCTTCGTATTGGTCAGGGTACTTGAGCGAATAGAACGCATTTGAACCAAACCCTTTAAGTTGTCCACCAAGTTGAATATTGAAGTTACCAGTACGACGGTTGGCATAGCGTGCCTGAAGGAAGATATTGCCATATTTATAATCTGTATTTTCCATATAGCCAGTCGATTGGTTGTAAGAAGCGGCAGCCGTTAATTTCCAATTGCCTACATTTTGATGCGCCCCTACCGACGGCATGAAATAGCCATGATCGCCACCTTCCACAACGGCTTTCACTTCCGAGGCGTTGCCATTGCCTGTTACGATATTAATAGCACCACTGAATGCCGACAAGCCAAAAGCGCTGATTGAGGTGCCTTGCAACACTTCGATGCGATCGACCATGCTGAGGTCGATAGGAAGATTTAAGGTGTGGTGTCCGGTGTGAGGGTCGGTAAGATTTACACCGTTCAACATCACCAACACTTGGTCGAACGTGCCACCTCGCATCGAGATGTCAGCTTGCACACCATTCACTCCACGTGAACGCACGTCGACGCCCGGCAGATAATCGAGCAAGTCGGAAACAGAGGTAACGGGCATGGCAGCGATTTCGTCGCGACTGATTACCGACACAACACGAAAGGCATCCGATGACACTTTAATTTGAGTGCCCGACACGGTCACTTCGTCCAAGCCAAAGACACGCACAGTGTCAGTCTCTGCTGATGCACACACAGTGAGCGACATCAGCAGAAAGAAAAGTAGATTTTTTTTCATTGTAAACATTGTTTAAATAACAAAGAGGCGACTCGCTGTCTGCGAATCGCCTCTTTTTATGATATGATTGATATTTACGACACAAAAGATAGAAGCTACACGAGCCTCAATCACATTGCAAGAATTGTTGGCAACAACAGCCAACATGAGTTGTTCCGACAAGATGAGCGCATCGGTTTGTCGCTCCTCATCTGATAGAGCCTCTTTGTTGGCCGCCAAATCTACAACGTAGGATGTACCAACGCACTCAGCGGCACGTCCCGACTTCGCCATCTGCTTGTCGGCTATTGCGTTAACAACATGTCCAACCACCACCTCACGGTGCATTGATCGAAATGCCGCATAACCCTTACGGGAGTAGTGGCGAAAGTGAATGGGAGTATGTTGTCGAACTGTTACGCTGTGCATCATTGCAACTGTTTTTTCGGGCACAAAAGTAATATTTTTTTCTTTAGCAACAATTGCGAACCAATATTTTTTTACACACGAGTTTCAACACAACATTGTCGTTGTAGCAATAGATACATTTATATATAGTATAACAACAACGATGCCGAACTCGCCCAAAAAACATCGTAAAAAAGATTTGTTGCCAGCACCTTTCGTTTCGGAATTTCTGACACAAAATTCATTTCAGCATAAATCATTTCGTTTCTCGCCACAATAATTTCTTGTCAGCGTAAAACATTTCGTTTCTCGCCACAATAATT
>JAUNIJ010000176.1 GCA_030523485.1 Bacteroidales bacterium | reverse complement strand
GCTTTTTTCCGAAACACCAAAACTTTTCCCAAGAAATTTTCAATTAAATACAAAAATAATTCGGTAGCTTGATATAAATCAATTCAAAAACCAATTACACCTTTTTATATATACACGCACACGAAACAGAAAAATGTGTGCGCCAACAGCACTCAAAATATCACCGATTTTAGGGCGTACAGACATAACAAACAAGAAATGTAAGAATACAACGAATCAGCGTATTTTACTCAATAAATAAAATAATTCTAAAAAGATGATTATTTCTTTGGTAGTTTGCATATTTATTCGTACCTTTGCACCGAAAAACGTATAAATATACCAACATGAAAGTAAAGAACGACCGTTTAGAAGCACTTCGAATGATTATTTCCAGTCAAGAACTGGGCAGTCAGGACGAACTATTGGCAGCACTTAAGCAAGAAGGGTTTAAGTTGACACAGGCTACACTAAGTCGCGATTTGAAACAATTGAAAGTAGCCAAAGCTGCTTCAATGCGTGGAAATTACGTTTACGTATTACCCAATGACACCATGTATAAACGTGTGTCAACTCCGCATTCTGTTCGCGAGATGATGCAGGTTCCTGGTTTCTTAAGTATTCACTTTTCTGGAAACATGGGCGTTATCAAGACACGTCCAGGTTATGCCAGTTCTATAGCATACAACATCGACAATAACCATATTCAGGAGATACTTGGTACTATTGCTGGTGACGACACCATCTTTATTGTTATTAAACAAGGGGTAACAAAGGATGAGATAGTCGATGCGCTCAGCGATGTTGTACCAAATATGAAATAGACTACAACATATATTTATAATGGAACAAGAGATTGAGATTGACGTCTTAGTGGCAGGTCCAGAGCATGAAAAGTATGTAGATACTATTCTTGAGACGATTGCCGAAGCCGCAAAAGTGCGTGGCACCGGTATTGCCAAGAGGACGCATGAATACCTAGCAAAGAAGATGCTGGAAGCAAAAGCCGTTATTGCTTTGACAAAAGGAGGGCAATTTGCTGGATTTAGCTATATCGAGACATGGGAAAACCAACAATATGTTACTACATCCGGCTTGATTGTTCATCCAGACTTCCGTGGCAAACATGTAGCCAAGCGCATTAAAGACATGACCTTTACGCTGGCAAGAACGCGCTGGCCTCATGCCAAGATCTTCTCACTGACTAGTGGCGCTGCCGTGATGGCTATGAATACAGCATTGGGCTATCAGCCCGTCACCTTTGCCGACTTAACAGATGACGAAGCCTTCTGGAAAGGATGTGAGGGCTGTTGTAATGTTGACGTACTGCATCGAACGGATCGCAAATACTGTATATGTACTGCAATGCTTTACGATCCAGAGGAGCATCTTCCTGTAAAACTGCCAGAGGAAGTATTGGAAAGAATTAAGAAACTAGACGATATAAAAAAGTAAAGAAAGGAAAAAAGATATGGCAAACAAGAAAGTAGTAGTAGCATTTTCTGGTGGACTAGACACCAGTTATACCGTTATGAAACTAGCTCAGGATGGCTGGGATGTATATGCTGCCTGCGCCAACACAGGCGGTTTCTCGGCAGAGCAACTGAAAACTAACGAAGAGAACGCCTACAAGCTGGGCGCCAAAGCATACGTAACACTGGATGTAACCCACGAGTATTACGAGAAATCATTGAAATATATGATTTTCGGCAATGTGCTGCGTAACAATTGCTACCCCATCTCTGTAAGTTCAGAGCGTATCTTCCAAGCTATTGCTATTGCCCGTTATGCTAAGGAGATTGGTGCCGATGCCATTGCTCACGGTTCTACTGGAGCTGGCAACGACCAGATTCGTTTCGACATGACATTCTTGGTAATGGCTCCTGGCGTAGAGATTATCACTCTCACTCGCGACAAGAAGCTCACTCGTAAGGAAGAAGTTGATTTCCTCAACGAGCATGGTTTCT
>JAUNIJ010000175.1 GCA_030523485.1 Bacteroidales bacterium | reverse complement strand
CTCAGGAACTTATAAATAAAGTTAAATCAAAGTGTTGCGGAATTAAGGATAGATAAGAAACCTCCACTCTAATAGACAACCTTACAAAAAAATTGATACTTGTTTTTTACAAATGAATGAACAAAATCCGCTGTTGCAATTACGTGAAATAATGCAACAAAACAATGTTTCTGCAGTAATTATTCCAGGAACCGACCCTCATGGCAGTGAATACATTACAGAGTATTGGCAAGAAATGAACTATATCTCCGGCTTCACCGGAGAGGCTGGCACTGTGGTAATCACAACAGAAGCAGCAGCTTTATGGACCGACTCACGCTATTTTCTACAAGCTCCACCACAAATCGAACCACGCGGCATCACACTCATGCGCGAAGGAGAGAGCGACACACCCACCATAGCCAATTGGCTGGCATCGGTGCTCGAAAAAGACAGCATCGTCAGCGTCAACCCACAACTATTCTCAGTCAGCGCATTCATATCGTTGCAAGACATGCTCACATCGAACGGCTTAGAGCTAGTCACCGACGGCGACTTTGTCGAAGAAGTTTGGGCAGAACGTCCACCATTACCCAACAATCCCGTATTTCAAATGCCACGCACCATCGACGGCAGAACGCCAGGTGAAAAACTAAAAATGGTGCGCGCTGAAATGGAAAAAGCAGGCATCGAAGCATGGCTCGCCACCTCACTCGACGACATCGCATGGCTTTGCAATCTTCGCGGCTCCGACATCGCCTACAACCCCGTCTTCATGGCGTACGCACTCATCGAAAGAGATCGAGCAGCACTGTTTATCGATGGCTCAAAAGTGTCGGACATCACAGCAGCCAGCATTGGCCGTCAAGGCATTGCCATCAAAGACTACAACAACATACGCGTGGCCATCGCATCAGTAGGCACACGCATCGGCATGGACTTCAACAAAGCAAACTACCAACTCTACCTCGCTGCACAGGCTAACGGCGGAGCAAAACATATCACCTCGCCCGTCACACTCATGAAGGGCATCAAAAACAATGTTGAATTAACCGGCATACGCAAAGCCATGATACGCGACGGCGTAGCCATGGTAAAATTCCTTCGTTGGTTAGAGCTCCAGATGCAAGCTTCCGAAATCACCGAGTTAGACGTCGTAAAACGTCTCCATGACTTCAGAGCCGAACAAGATTGTTTCGTTGGCGAAAGTTTCGCCACCATAGCAGCTTACGGACCTCACGCTGCCATCGTACACTACGAACCAACAGCCGAGACCAACATTCCACTTCAACCCAAAGGATACCTCTTATTAGACTCTGGTGGACAATATCTTGACGGCACCACCGACATCACTCGCACCATTCCTTTAGGACCAGTCACAGGAGAACAACGCATGAACTACACACTCGTGTTCAAAGGCATGGTAAATTTAGCTAACGCAAAATTCCCTTATGGCACACGCGGCGCACAACTCGACGTTCTCGCCCGTCAATTTTTGTGGCAACACAGCAAAAACTATGGACACGGCACCGGACACGGCATCGGACACTTCCTCAACGTTCACGAAGGTCCTCATAGCATTCGAATGCAAGAAAATCCAGTTATCCTTGAACCTGGCATGGTGATGAGCGACGAACCTGGTTACTACCAAGCCGACAACCACGGCATACGCATCGAAAACATTGTTGCTGTAGCTGGTGGCAGAGAGAAAAATTCGAACAAATTCCTACACTTCGACACGCTCACACTTTGTCCTATCGACCTCAAAACTCTCATCCGACAATACATCACACCCGAAGAAGTTGAATGGATCAACGCATACCATCAAATGGTCTATCGACGCTTAGCACCAATGCTCGACAGAGACCATCAAAAATGGTTACAACGCAAATGCGCAAAGTACGACTAACAGAAAAACAACCATAAAAAAGGAGGTAAGCACCAACTCGTGCCTACCTCCTTTTATTTTTTCAACC
>JAUNIJ010000055.1 GCA_030523485.1 Bacteroidales bacterium | reverse complement strand
TGTGATTTACTGTTTAAATTTCCATATTTAGCTATACTTCTTATGGGTATCACTAGCCCACTATTTAAAATATTAAGGAAAAATTAGTTCGTTTCCTTTTGTACAATTTTAAGTTTGCCTGAAATGACGCATCAAAATATATAGTAACTAACGTACGCAGAACAAACTGTTACTGTTTGTTGTACTTGGCTGTTCTCCCAAAAAAAGTGTAAATTTGCACTGTGAAAAGTGCACGGAGAATAGGCAATATAGATGTATGAGGGATGAGATAGAATATGCCTCAGCCACACAATTCCACTCTGGATGTTCGGACTGTAATATTAGTCAAAACGCACTGCAACAACATAATTATCAAGCTATGTACACCACGCCGATACTATTAATAACATTTAATCGTCCACGACACACACAGCGTGTGTTGGAGGTGATTATGCAAGCAAAGCCAAAGGATTTATACGTCTTTCAGGATGGTGCTCGCGATGGTAATGAGAACGACGCAATACGATGTAAGGCGGTTCGAGAGGTTGTCAAGACATTGACAGATAACACAGCAACAGTACTGCACACAAATTATTCGTCAAAAAACCTTGGTTGCGGTGCTGGTCCTATGACTGGTATTTCTTGGTTCTTCGATAATGTAGAACAAGGTATTGTGATGGAAGATGATTGTCTGGCACATCCCGACTTCTTTGGTTACTGCGAAGAGATGTTGCAACGTTACAAAGATAATCCGCAAGTGATGTTTATCAATTCTACACTCTATAACAACCGTTGGCAATGTAGGGAGTCGTATGGCTTCTCTCGTTACATGGTGACGGGCGCCTGGGCTTCATGGCGTGAAGTGTGGCAAGGTTTCGACCTTGACTTACATACATTGAATGCCAACGCATTCTTCAGACATGTGAACAAACTAACTCACAACGTTGCCGAAGCAGAGTGGTGGTGGTACAAGGTGAAAGAGATACAGCGCGACCAAAGTAAGAAGAGCTACTGGGACTATCAAATGCAGATTCATCTTTTTAGAAAAGACGCTATCACGATACATCCCAAAGTGAACCTCGTTAGCAACATCGGCTTTGACACCGAAGGCACTCACACCTTGAATAATAACGATGGTCGTGGCGACAGACCGATATATGGCATTTTTCCTTTGATACATCCAAACGAGATTAAGATAGATTGGCGACAGGACTCCTACTATTGGGCAAAAAAGCCGACAAAGGGCTGGCTGAACGATTGGGCACATTTATGTTATCATATCATTAAATGGAAAAACAGACGATGAGTAAACTACGAGTAGTCAGCATCTGCACATCCGACACCTATGGTGGTGCGGCACGAGCAGCTTATCGCATTCATCAGGCAGTGAATGCACGGGGCGAGGTGGAGAGTGTGATGTTTGTAAAAGATAAACGTACGAACGACTCCACAGTGCATTCGTTGACAGAGTATCTGCCAAAGGGTATGTGGTTTCGAGGTTTCGATTGGTGCGCTAACAAAGTGAAGAACAAGCTGCAACATGCTCGTTGGCGTCGCTATCGTGATACACAAGATGTTAGCTATAAATCAGATCTTCGTGGCACACGGTTCTATAAAGCCCTGAAAGAGTTACATCCTGATGTGATTCATCTTCATTGGATTAACCTACGTTTCATCTATCTTCCGGAATTGGTGCGTTACATCAAGAAACAAGCACGACAAGGTAAGCATATCCCCATCGTTTGGACTCAACACGACTCGTGGGCGTTTTGTGGCGTGTGTCACTATTTCTTAGATTGCGACGGCTATAAACAGCAGTGCGGCAATTGCCCGCAACTCATGCCAGATAAAGCAAGACAAAGCAATAACGACCTATCGCATCAACTGTGGATACAGAAGCAGCGTTGCTACGCCGACCTCGACTTTCATGTGGTTGCTCCAAGTCGCTGGCTGGCTGATTGTGCTAAAGAGAGCAGTCTATTCCATCATGTGGATGTGAGGGTGATTCCTAACAATATCGATACCAACATGTTTTCGCCATCTGATGACGTTAGTAAGACAACCAACCTGTTTGCAAAACCATATGTGCTTTATGGAGCTGTTAATGCTGCTACCGATAAGAGAAAAGGGTTTGCATATCTGTTGGAAGCGCTTAAAATCATCGAACAACAATATGCGGCTCAACATAGCGAGGTGCCTTTCGAATTGGTAGTGTTTGGTGCGAACGAAGGCGATTTGCCTATGTCGTTGAACATCCCAATTCATTACATGGGATTTGTATCGGACACACAGCAATTGGTTTCGCTCTACCGCAATGCATCAGTGATGGTGGTGCCAAGTTTGACAGAAAACCTAAGCTGTGCGATTATGGAATCATTGAGTTGCGGCACACCTGTCGTTGCCTTCAATATTGGTGGCAACAGCGATATGATAACACATCAACAAAACGGCTTTTTGGCAAAAGAGAAAGACAACGCCGACCTTGCTCAAGGCATTTTGTGGACTTTCGAACACAATGCCCATAATGAGCTACGAAACACCGCAAGAACATCGGTGTTGGAGAGGTTCACTGGGGACATCGTTGCACAGCAGTACATCGCATTATATCAGCAAAGCATTAGAAAATAATATAGTATAAGCATGAAAAAAAAGACCGCTTAAATGGCAGTCTTTTTTTTTTGTTGTTATATTCAACAGACTTCTACCACTCCAATGGATAAGGATAGACAACATCGGTGAGGTAGAGTGCGCAAGCAGGTACTGATTGTCCGGCTTGACAGCGGTCTTTGGCTTCGATGATGCGACAAAAACCAGCTATGTCGATTTCGCCACGACCGACACGGAGCAGTGTGCCAACCACAGCACGCACCATGTTACGTAAGAAACGATTGGCAGAGATGTGAAACACCCAATGTGTGGCATCAATCTGTTCCCATTCTGCACGATAGATGGTGCAGTCGTTGGTCTTGACATCGGTGTGCAATTTACTGAAACTGGTAAAATCGGTATAATCAAACAAACGCTTAGCCGCCTGATTCATCGCTTCAAAATCAACAGCATAAGGTAAACGATAAGCATGTCCTTCGTCAAAAGGCGATTTCTCCGTTACAACATGATACTCGTAACTGCGAGCCGTAGCATCGAAGCGTGCGTGAGCATCTGCATGAACAGCACACAAACCACGAACGGCAATGTCTTTCGGTAAGAAACGATTCATGCGACCTACCAAAGCAACAGTGTCGGCAATAGGAACTTGCACATCGAAATGTGCCGGCATGAAACGAGCATGCACACCAGCATCCGTACGTCCTGCTCCTGTCACTAATAATTCCTCTCCCAATAACAAACTCAAGCACTTAGAAACAACTTCCTGAACCGATTTCCCATTGGGTTGTATCTGCCAACCACAATAGTTGGCACCATCGTAACATGTTGATATGTAGTATCTTTGCATCGACAAAAAAAATGTTAAATATTCTTGGTGCAAAAGTACATATTCTTACCTAAAAAATAGAAGAAAAAGCATTACCTTTGCAGATAAAATTTTTGTAGATTCCCAGACTATATAAATTGCACAAAATGAATACAAAACTCCAAGAACTCACCGACAAGATTTACAATGAAGGTGTAGAAAAAGGTAAGACAGAAGCTGCCGAATTGGTGGCTAAGGCACAAAAAGAAGCAGCAGACATCATTGCCAAAGCTCAAAAAGATGCAGACGGCATCATGACTGCAGCTAATCGTAATGCTGAAGAGCTAAAAAAGAACACTCAGTCGGAATTGAGACTGTTTGCTGATCAATCGGTAAACGCCCTCAGAACCGAAGTTGCTAACTTAATCTGTGGCAAATTGGCGACCGACTCAGTGAAAGCGGCAACGGCTGACAAAAACTTCATGCAAGGACTCATTGCAGACCTCTGCAAACAGTGGGTTAACAACGGAGATGTGAAGATTGAAGCCAAAGAGGCTCAAGCACTCACCGACTATTTCACTGCTAATGCCAAAGATCTGCTTAACAAAGGTGTAAAAATCAATGAAGTGAAAGGTTTGAAAACCGACTTCACCATCTCACCTGCACAAGGCGGTTACAAAATCTCATTCGGCGACGCTGAGTTCGTAGAATATTTCAAGGAATTCCTCCGTCCAAAATTGGTGGAGATGTTGTTCGGTAAATAATTGTTTGGTCAATTTGAACCAACTTATTTCCAACCCATTGGACACAACACACACATGGAATATTATAATCTTATAACAGGGCTACCCGATTTGCACGCCGACAACACCAAATCTGCTCCAGAACTTCGTGAGCTATTGGCTGAGTTGCGTAGCGTTATGAGCAAAAACGACAGCAAACTGTTGGACATCTTGCTGATGCGTTACGACAACGACAACCTCTTAGCTTATATGGACAACAATGCTGCGGAGCTAAACGATTTAGGCTTGCTTACTGCCGACGATTGGCACGAATTGCTCGACATCTTGTCTGACGAAGACAATAAAGAAAAACGTGATGCAAGACTTCAGAAATATGTGAAAGCATTCTATGAAACCATTCACGACGAAGAGCAGAGCACCAGCATCGACTCTAAGGAAGACTTCCTGACTCGTCTCTACTATGAGTTTGGCATGCAATGTAAAAATCGTTTTGTAGCCGAATGGTTCGAGTACTGTCTAAACATGAACAACGTGATAGCTACAGTCATCTGCCGCAAACATGGTTTCAACGTAAAGGCAGCCGTCATTGGCGACAACGAGATTGCTGATGCATTACGTTCAAGCAACGCACGCGATTTCGGCTTAATCGGACAATTTGATGATGTTGATAAATTTCTCTCTGTAGCAGAAGAACCCAATCCGTTAGACAGAGAACACAAGATGGACGCTTTGAAATGGGCATGGCTCGAAGAGCACACATTCTTCGACCATTTCTCCGTTGAAAACGTCCTTTCTTATTGGATTCGTTGCGAACTGCTGCATCGTTGGGACTGTCTGAGCGTAGAACAAGGCAAAGAAGTGTTCCGCGGTCTGCTCAACGAGATGAAGAAAGACATTCATTTTGAATCATAGTCCACACAAACAGAAAAATAAATACAATATTATATATGGCAACAAAAGGAACAGTAAAAGGAATCATCTCCAACCTCGTTACCGTGGTGCCTGATGGTCCTGTAGCTCAGAACGAAATCTGCTACATCTCTGTTGGCACAACCAAGCTGATGGCGGAGGTGATTAAAGTAACGGGAGACAACGTGTTCGTTCAGGTTTTCGAGAGCACACGTGGCTTGAAAGTAGGCGACTCCGTAGAGTTCACCGGACACATGTTGGAAGTCACCCTCGGTCCTGGTCTGTTGAGCCGTAACTACGACGGTCTACAGAACGACTTAGACAAACTTACTGGTGTATTCTTGAAACGTGGTGAATACAACTTCCCACTCGATGAAAACAAACTATGGCAATTTAAACCAATAGCAAAACCAGGCGATAAAGTAAAAGCTGCCGCTTGGCTTGGCGAAGTCGATGAGAATCACCAACCACATAAAATCATGGTGCCTTTCGTTATGGAAGGCGAATACACCGTGAAATCAGTAGTAGCTGCTGGTGAATACAAAATCACCGACACCATTGCTGTGATTACCGATGCTGATGGCGTCGACCACAACATCAACATGATTCAGAAATGGCCTGTTAAAAAAGCCATCACACACTATACAGAAAAGCCTCGTCCATTTAAACTTCTCGAAACTGGTGTTCGTGCTATCGACACAGCCAATCCTATCGTAGAAGGTGGTACAGGCTTTATTCCTGGCCCATTCGGAACAGGTAAAACCGTGCTTCAACACGCCATTTCAAAACAAGCAGAAGCTGACATCGTAATCATTGCTGCTTGTGGTGAACGTGCTAACGAGGTTGTTGAAATCTTCGTAGAATTCCCAGAACTTGAAGACCCACACACTGGCAGAAAATTGATGGAACGTACCATCATCATCGCTAACACCTCTAACATGCCTGTAGCAAGCCGTGAAGCATCCGTCTACACCGCTATGACCATTGCCGAATACTATCGTTCAATGGGCTTGCGCGTACTGTTGATGGCCGACTCAACATCACGTTGGGCACAAGCACTTCGTGAGATGAGTAACCGTATGGAAGAGTTGCCTGGTCAGGACGCATTCCCAATGGACCTTTCTGCTATCATCGGCGCATTCTACAGTCGTGCTGGTTATGTTTATCTCAACAATGGTCAAGTAGGTTCTATCACCTTCATCGGCACCGTATCACCTGCTGGTGGTAACTTGAAAGAGCCTGTAACAGAAGGTACTAAGAAAGCAGCTCGTTGCTTCTATGCTTTGGAACAAAACCGTGCCGACCGCAAACGTTACCCAGCAATCAACTCCATCGATAGCTACTCGAAATACATCGAATATCCTGAATTCGAAGAATACATCAAGACAAAAATCGAAGGAGACTGGATTGGTAAAGTCAACCAAATGAAGACTCTCCTCCAACGTGGTAAAGAGGTACAAGAACAAATCAACATCCTTGGCGATGATGGTGTACCAGTAGCTTATCACGTGATTTTCTGGAAATCAGAAGTCATCGACTTTGTCATCCTTCAACAAGATGCATTCGATAAAATCGATGCTAACTGTCCATTGGAACGTCAAGAGTTTATGCTGAACCTCGTGATGGACATCTGCAACTCAGAATATCAGTTCGAGACATTCATCGACGTTATGGAATTCTTTAAACGTATCATCAATGTTTGCAAACAAATGAACTATAGCGAATTCCACTCAGAAACATTCGATAAGAGCTACGAATCGTTGAAAGAGATTCTTGCAGAACGTAAAAAATAAACTGAGGGATATTACTTTATTAATTCGAAAAAACAGAAATTAAATATGGCTACAAAAGCATTTCAAAAAATCTACACCGAAATCACTGCCATTACCAAAGCAACTTGCTCGTTGAAGGCAACCGGTGTCGGAAATGATGAGTTGGCAACTGTAAATGGCAAACTGGCCCAGGTTGTTAAGATTATGGGCGACAACGTCACCCTACAGGTTTTTGAAGGAACAGAAGGTATCCCTACTAATGCAGAAGTTATCTTCCTTGGCAAAGCACCATCGCTGAAAGTGAGCGACCAATTGGCTGGACGTTTCTTCAACGCTTTTGGTGACCCTATCGATGGCGGTCCAGAAATCGAAGGCACTGAAGTTGAGATTGGCGGCCCTAGTGTAAACCCTGTTCGTCGTAAACAACCTTCAGAATTAATTGCTACCGGTATCGCTGGTATCGACTTGAACAACACGTTGGTATCTGGTCAAAAGATTCCTTTCTTCGCTGACCCTGACCAACCTTACAACCAAGTAATGGCTAACGTGGCACTCCGTGCTGAAGCCGACAAAATCATTCTTGGTGGTATGGGTCTTACCAACGACGACTATCTATATTTTAAAAACGTATTCAACAACGCTGGCGTACTCGACCGTATCGTGTCGTTCGTAAACACCACCGAGAACCCTCCTGTTGAACGTCTGCTAATCCCTGACATGGCATTGACAGCAGCAGAATATTTCGCTGTTGAAAAGAACCAGAAAGTACTTGTGTTGCTTACCGATATGACCCTCTATGCCGACGCATTGGCTATCGTAAGTAACCGTATGGACCAAATTCCTTCAAAAGACTCAATGCCTGGCTCACTCTATTCCGACTTGGCAAAAATCTACGAGAAGGCCGTACAATTCCCTGCTGGTGGTTCCATCACCATCATTGCTGTAACCACATTGTCTGGCGGCGACATCACACACGCTATTCCAGATAACACCGGTTATATCACCGAAGGGCAGCTCTATCTGCGTCGTGACAGCGATATCGGTAAGGTTATTGTCGATCCATTCCGCTCGTTGTCACGTCTGAAACAATTGGTAGCAGGTAAGAAGACACGTGAAGACCATCCACAAGTGATGAATGCTGCCGTTCGTCTGTATGCCGATGCTGCCAACGCAAAAACAAAATTGGAAAACGGCTTCGACCTTACCAACTACGACGAACGTTGCTTGGCATTCGCTAAAGGTTATTCTGAAAAGATTCTCGCTATCGACGTTAACATCAACACTGTTCAAATGCTCGATGAATCGTGGAAACTCTTCGGCGAATACTTCAAACCAGAAGAAGTTAACATCAAGCAACAACTCGTTGATAAATATTGGGTTAAGTAACTTATCGTAGAGTCATAACATAATTAAGATTCTATGGCAATAACATTCCAATATAACAAGACATCGTTACAAGGGTTAGAGAAAAACCTCAAGATGCGCGTGCGTGCCTTGCCTACCATCAAAAACAAGGAAAGTGCATTACGTCTTGAGGTGAAACGTGCCAAAGATGAAATCATCCGACTCGAACAAGAGGTAGAGCAACGCATTGATGCCTACGATCAGATGATGGCGCTTTGGGGCGAGTTCGACACTTCTCTGCTACACGTCGACGATGTGAAAATGAGTGTAAAAAAGATTGCAGGTGTTAGGGTACCCGTGCTCGACGAAGTCATCTATTCGACCAAACCATTCAGCGTGTTCAACTCACCAAAATGGTTTTCCGACGGATTCACACAACTGAAAGAGTTGGCACAAGTGGGTATCGAACGCGAATTCTGCGAAAATAAGCTCCATCTGCTCGAATATGCCAGAAAGAAAACAACTCAAAAAGTAAATCTCTTTGAGAAAGTTCAAATACCTGGTTACGAAGATGCTATCAGAAAAATCAAACGATTCATGGAAGATGAAGAGAACCTCTCGAAATCGTCACAGAAAATCGTGAAAGGCAAACGTGAAGCAGAAGCTTTAGCAGAAGAAAAGTAACACATTTGAACCCAAGCTCATTATGATAACACAAATGAACAAATACACCTTCTTGGTGTTTCACAAACAATATACCGACTTTCTGGAGAAGCTCCGCAATGTAGGTGTGTTGCACGTGTCAGAACGACCAATGGGTGTGCTTGAAAACGAACAATTACGCGACAAACTGCAAGCATCAGCGTTGGTAAGTAAGGTGATTGAAGACACCAAAGCACTACTGCCAAAGAATGCTACCCCAGCGAAAGCCAATGGTAGCAACGGCGCAGAGTTGCTTACCCAATTTGACGCTATGGTTGCCGAAAAATATCGCTTGCAACAACTCCTGACTACAATCGAGAAAGAGGCAGAAAGGATGGAGATTTGGGGCGACTTCGACACCGAAAAGATGCAGTCTTTAGCTCGTCAAGGTCATATCATACAATGTTGGACCTGTCCTCCTGCCAAATTCGACGAAGAATGGTATTCCGCATTTAATGCCATCAACATCGGACAATCAGGCAGTATGCTTTGTTTTGCTACCGTCACCCATGGTCCTCTAACTATAGATGCTGATCTCGTAACACTCAACGAGAAAAATACTTCAGAACTCAAGGCAGAGGTAAAACAAATCAGTGCTGAAATTGAAGCTCACAAAGCAAAAATGGAGACATGGGCAGTCGATAACATCGCCAATTTGGAGAAATATGCGCTGCAAATTGAAGAAGGTATCGATTGGAAACGTGTAGAGATGAACACCATAGCAACAGCCGACAAAAAAGTGATGCTTCTTGAAGGTTATGCACCTGTTGAGAATGCCGACGCTTTAAAAGCGATGCTCGAATCAGAAGGTGTTTATTACGAAGAAACACTTGCCGACGAAAACGACGAGCAAACACCTATCAAACTAAAGAACAACGCATTCAGCAGAATGTACGAGTCGCTGACACGCATGTATGGCATGCCTGACTATGGCGAATTCGATCCAACACCTATCTTGGCTCCATTCTTCTCGCTGTTTTGGGGTATGTGTATGGGCGACGCCGGTTATGGCCTTGTACTTATCTTATTAGGCTTCCTTGCCAAGAAAAAAATGGGTGAGTCGATGCGTGGCATGATGAATCTCGTTATCTCATTAGGCATATTCACCACCGTTGTGGGTGCTGTCATGGGCACTTTCTTCGGTTACAACCTCATCGAATCGGTTAACACACCAGAATGGATGAAGAACTTCATGATTGGCGGTCAAACAATGGTTGCTGGCATGACATTCGACAAGATGATGCTTGTTGCCTTAGGCATCGGTATCTTCCACATCTGTGTAGCTATGATTGTGAAACTGGTGGGTGAAACCATGCGTAAAGGCTTCTTAAACAGTCTGAGCACATGGGGTTGGACCCTCTTGATTGTGGGTAGCGTAGTCATCGCTTCCTTGATGATTCTTGGCGTCTTGCCTGATAATATCTCAAAGATTGCTTTGATTGTTGTAGCAGGATTATCTGCTGTTGGTATCTATCTACTCAACAACATTCATCGCAATCCAATCGTCAACATTTTCTCCGGACTTTACGACACCTACAATATGGCATCTGGTTTGTTAGGCGACATCCTTTCTTACATCCGTCTCTATGCACTTGGCTTGGCAGGCGGTTTGTTAGGTGGTGCGTTCAACCAATTAGCTCAGATGGCAAAAGACGGGTGCAGCAGCATTCCTGGTGTTGGCATCGTGTTAGGTGTGATTTTCTTCGGTTTAATCTTCGTGGTTGGACACGCATTGAACATCGCACTATCTTGTCTTTCTGCATTCGTACACCCTCTGCGTCTCTCGTTCGTAGAGTACTTCAAGAATGCTGGCTACGATGGTAAAGGCGTAGCTTACAAACCTTTCCAAACAAAAGAAGAAAAATAAATAATAATACAAACATCTAAACAAAAAACAATTATGCAATTATTAGGTTATCTTGGCTTAGGCCTCATGTTTGCCTTAGCTGCAATAGGCAGTGTTATCGGTACAACAATCGCAGGTAAAGCTGCCGAAGGTGCTTTGAAGAAAAACCCAGGCAAATCATCTACTTACATGATTATGTCAGCTCTTCCAGCTACACAGGGTCTTTATGGTTTCGTAGCATTCATCATGTGTATGGGTAAAGCTACTGCAAACCCAGTGATGATGGCTGCTGTTGGCACATGCGTAGGTCTCGCTTGTCTTTTCTCTGCTATCCGTCAAGGTCAAGTTTGCGCCGACGGTATCCAAGGCACAGCTCAAGGTCACGATGTAATGGTTAACACCATGATTTATGCCGCTCTTCCTGAGTTCTATGCTATCTTAGGTTTGGTTGTAGCTATCATGGCTAACTAATATTAGTAACATCCAACAAAATAGGGATTTCATGTCACATGGAATCCCTATTTTTTTTTACATGTTGTTTTAGCATTGTATAATGAATAACACTCCCGAGTAAGTCCTAGTTGTGGAATTTATATCAGATGGCATCCGACAAAAAAAATGGAGTAATATTTGCTAAATGGATGGGTGAAAACAATTTGCTGCACATCGTAAAATGAGAAAGTACGAAAACAACGTGTGTCGAAAGGTGTGTACGGTGGAGTGAGTGTATGAAATAAATGGTAGAAAAGTTTGCTATCACAAATGGATTGAATGTAATTATGAAATGAAGTTCTGGTAGTTCCTTTGGTTTAATTGTAGAGCATGGATGAACATATCCATGCTCATTTTTTATACGCTCAACAAAAGTGTCACTAATAGTTGGAAGTTCCGAATAAACCATAACAGCGAAAATTATATATCTTGGATGGAATTTCGACATATAGTAGGAGTGATGTTAGTCAAAGTTTTTGTCGTAAAAACAAATTGGTATGGCGACAATACAAATTGGCAGAAACGATGCGAAAGTGGTATGGACTGCGGAAGAATCGACATTTTCCAAACGAAATATGTGTGAGTGTGAACGAAATGAATCACGCTGACAAGAATTTCTTGTGGTGTTTGCAGAAAAATTTCATGCTCAAAAGAATTTATTGTGAGGTGT
>JAUNIJ010000054.1 GCA_030523485.1 Bacteroidales bacterium | reverse complement strand
ACCTCGATGAAGAATAATCCTCTTCAACGATAACACCCACGGCGACACTCACAAAAGTGTCGCCGTTTTTTTTGTGCATCAAATACACCTATACCAAATTGTTGAAATAGTACGTTGTGTTTTAGGAGGCATGCGTGCCTATTTTCATAGTATTTGTTAGACATTGTTGTTTTTCTGAAAACCTTTCCAACGTGTTTCGGGTAAAATAGCGTATCTTTGCACCATGCAAACAATTACATTTCAACTACGCGAAGGGGAAGTTTTCATCCCTTTGATTTCGCTGCTTAAAGCAGTGAATTTAGTTTATTCTGGCAGTGAGGCTCAGGATGTCGTTGTTGATGGTTTAGTGAAGCGCAATGGTGCAATTGAATTGCGTAAGCGAGCTAAGATAATGGCAGGTGATGTTGTTGAATTTCAAGGTTATCGTATCATTGTTGAATCGTAGAATCTACAATGTCTGTTGCATTCGACAACTATAATTTTGGTTTTGACACCATCGATGCTAACGCATTTGCCGACCGTAAGGCAATGTGTTTGGACTATTTTTTTGCCGATGGTCGCCATTTGCCTATCGACCGCGACTACTTTCGTCACCACTCCGACCTTATGGCAGAGTTTCTCCGTTTTAAGGGCGTTGCGCCAAAAGATTATGTCGTGGTGTGCGGTTTGAAACAGACGTTTGAACAGTATTTACTGCTGACTGCACTGTTGAAGTTAGATGCTGTTGCAGTGTTCGTTGACTCTGATAGCATGGTGTCTGCGTTACAACGCTTTAAACCAAAGGCTGTTGTGGTAAATGCACAAAGTGAAGCTGTTGCACATTGTCAAATGCATCCCGAATTGTTGCCCAAATTAATGGTAAGTGTCGGAATGCCAACACCTAAAGGTTGGAAGGATTTACACCGTGGTTCGTGGTTAACGCGTGAGTTTCAACCGTGTAAAGATGTTTGTCTTGCTAGTTCCGACCTTGTTGTAATGGAATTTGATTCGACAGGAGAGCGATGTTATACACGTTCTGATTTGTTCAGTTTGTGTGTTGAAGATGGTTGGCAGGGTTTTGTGTCGTCGCAACTTCAGCAGCTTCCTTATATAGTAAGAAATAACAAATAGCTCTATGGTACTGAATTACATATGGATATGTCTCTTGTTGATAGCTGTGATTGTGTCTATTGTCAATTGGCTTGTCACGGGTAGTGTGGATGTGTTGTCTGCGGTCATGCAGTCGATGTTCGACAGTGCAAAGAGTGGTTTTGAGATATCAATCGGTTTGACGGGTGTGCTCGCCTTGTGGTTGGGCATCTTAAAGATTGGTGAGCGTGGCGGAGCAGTGAGCAGTTTGGCAAAATTCAGTGCACCGTTTTTCTCAAAGTTATTTCCAGAAGTTCCTCAGAATCATCCTGTGATGGGTTCGATTTTCATGAACATATCAGCTAACATGTTGGGTTTAGACAATGCAGCTACGCCAATGGGCTTGAAGGCAATGAAAGAACTTCAGGAACTCAACCATAACAGTGAGCGTGCGTCGAATGCGATGGTAATGTTTTTGGTGCTCAACACCTCTGGTTTGACGTTGATACCCATCACCGTAATGAGTTATCGTGCGCAGTTTGGTGCAGCGAATCCTACCGATGTTTTTTTACCGATATTAATAGCAACTTATACCTCATCGTTAGTTGGCCTGGTGGCTACAGCTATCAGTCAGAAAATTAACTTATTTCAACCTGTTATTATTGGTACCTTAGGTGTGCTGACCGCATTGGTTGTAGGCATGGTGGTTTTATTTTCTAACATGGAACCGGAATCGGTGAAAGTGTGGTCGAGTGTCATCACCGCCCTTTTGTTGTTCGCTATTATCGTGTCGTTCATCATTGTGGGCATGGTGCGTAAGATAAATGTTTATGAGGCATTTGTCGACGGCGCAAAAGATGGGTTTAAAACGGCTGTAGGCATCATACCTTATTTAATAGCCATCTTGGTTGCTATCGGAATGTTTCGTGCCTCGGGTGCTATGGGACTCTTCGCAGATGGTTGTGCTTGGTTGTTTGGTGCATTGGGCTGTAACACCGATTTTGTCGATGCTATTCCTACGGCTTTGATGAAACCATTGAGTGGCAGCGGTGCGCGTGGCATGATGTTGAGCACCATGGAGACTCTTGGACCAGATGCTTTTGCTACGAAAGTGGCATGTACTATTCAAGGCGCTACCGACACAACCTTCTATATCTTAGCCGTTTATTTCGGATCAGTAGGAATTACTAAGACACGTAACGCATTACCTTTGGGATTGTTAGCCGACCTCGCCGGCATTGTGGCTGCTATCTTAGTTAGTTATGTCTTTTTTCATTAGATAAAGTAGAGTAAGATGATAACATATCAGGCGGAAGATATTAAGCTTCCAGCAATAGAAAGGCGTCGCTACACTGCATGGATAAAGGCAGTGGCAGCGCACTATGGCAAAAAAATTGGTGACATTGCTTATGTCTTTTGTAGCGATGAACGTTTGTTAGAGGTGAACCGTCAGTTCTTAGGTCACGACTATTTCACCGACATCATTACGTTTGATGATTGTGAAGGTGACATCCTCAATGGCGATATCATGATAAGTGTTGACACCGTGAAGCGTAATGCTGTGGAGTATGGCGTTGAGTATCTCGAGGAATTGCGTCGTGTGATTATTCACGGCGTTCTTCATCTTACAGGTCAAAACGATAAAACTCCGACGGACTTCGTCCTTATGAAACAAAAAGAAGACCAGGCGCTTGCCATGTTTAAAACGATGCAGTGATGAAACTTCGTAGACTATCATATTGGTTAAATCATTCACCGTTAGGCGGTGTGTTGGGCTTGCTGTCGTTTGTCGTGGTCGCTTTTGTGGCTATGGCTTGTGCCAATCGAGGTCAGGGCCCTCAAGGTGGACCGAAGGATGAAACGCCTCCAAAAGTGGTGAAAACAGTGCCGCAGAATGGTGTTTGTAATCAGAAAGAGAATAAGATAGAACTTATTTTCGACGAGATAGTTCAAACGCAGAACACAATGGAAAATGTGATTATCTCGCCTCCTCAGAAAAAGGCAGCTACGGTGAAATCGATTAGTAAAAAAGTGTATGTGACGTTTAATGACTCGTTGCGCGAAAATACAACCTATACGATTGATTTTAATGGTGCTATCGTCGACTATAATGAAGGCAACGTATTACAGTCTTACTCCTATTCGTTTTCTACGGGTGAAGCGTTCGATTCCTTGCAAATCTCAGGTAAGGTGTTGGATGCGTCGACGTTAAATCCGGTGGCTAATGTCTTGGTTGGTATCCATAGCAATTTGTCTGACACCGCTTTTCGGAAACATATTTTTGACCGCATTACAAAAACTGACGTTCAAGGGAATTTTACGGTGAAGAATGTGTCTGCGGGCAGTTATCGTGTTTATGCGCTTCAAGACATAGGTAATAACTACCTATTCGACCAACCCAACGAGATGATAGCCTTTCTTGATACGGTGTTGGTGCCGTCGGTGTCGACTACAGTAAAAACCGATACGTTGTGGCAAGACAGCATTGTTTTTCAAACTCCTGATTCTACCGTTGCCGATACGATTCGCGTGGTGGATACGATAAAAACCACACGCAAGACAAACTATTACCCCGACTCAGTGCTCTTGTTGGCTTTTACGGAGAAATCGGAACAACAATATTTGAAAAAATCGGAGCGTAATTCGAAATATGAGTTCTCGCTTTACTTTAATGTGCCTGTCACGGAGATGCCGAAGGTGACAGCGTTGAACTTTCCGTTTGAGAATGCCGTTCGTGTAGAGAAAAACGCAACGATGGATTCCATTCATTACTGGCTAACCGATTCGTTGGCTTGGAAAAACGACACGCTGCGCATTGCGGTGACTTATTTACGTACCGACTCGGCAAAGCAACTGTCGGCATATAACGATACCCTGGTGCTTCGTGTGAAAAATGGCGGCATGTCAGGTGGCGGTTCTCGCTCGGCGTCTTCGCAGTCGAAAAGTGCAAAAGCAAATTCGGCGAAGGGTGGTGGCACTGCACAAAGTAAATTTGTAGAGGTGAAGACAAACTTGTCGGCCAACTACGACTTCTTCCGCCCGATAGAATTGAAGTTTACGACGCCAACAGATGTTGACCCCTCGGGTGTGCGATTAGAATTGAAAAGAGACACCACGTGGCGTCCGCATCCATCAACTTTGTCGGCAGCCGATAGCATCGGTTTGAAATATGTGATAACATCGACATTAAAACAGGATCAAACCTATCGTCTTGTGGTCGATTCTGCCGCATGTAAAGAATTGTATGGTCGTAACAATGAACGTTTCACATCAGAGTTTACGATAAAAAACGATGAAGCATATGCAAAACTGATTTTTGAAATCGGCAATTATAAAGGTGGAGAGCGTATACAATTGTTGTCGAAAGACGATAAGGTGTTGCGTGAGGTGGCTGTAGAAGATACTATCGTGACAATACCTTACATTGAACCAGGTGAATATTATGCACGACTCTATGTCGATCGTAATGGCAACGAACAGTGGGATCCTGGCGTATACGATGAAAATGTTCAAGCAGAACCTGTGTTCTACTACCCTTATAAACTCACGTTGCGTGCGTTCTGGGATTTAGAAGAATATTGGGATTATCAAGAAATACCGCTGTTGGAACAAAAGCCTAAGATACTTGTGAAGAGTAACGACAACACGAAGAAATAGTGAAAAGGAATCTGTAACACATGGAATTTACAGATTCCTTTTTGTTTATGGTGTTATGTAATAGGATGTGGTGCGCTGAAAAAGTGAGCTATTCTACTCGAAATCGAAGTAGGGTTCGAGGCGTTGAAGGTCGTCGTTAGAAAATTCTTCTAATGGAAGTAGGTCGAAGATGTTGCTGATGTGTTGCTTCTCTCGGCGTAAATTGATGATAGCCCTTGCTTGATAATAGTTGATGTAAGGATGACGTCTAAGTCGGTCAACACTTGCTTTGTTGATTTTTAGTTTCTGCACTTTGGTAGCATCGACAGTTAAAAATGGTGCTATGGTTTCGAACACATCGTTCGGAATCTTCTTCGTTTCACAAATTTGTTCGGTGGATACGTATCCTCCCAACTCATTGCGATATCTCACAATAACATTGGCGCGATAACTTCCGATGCCTTTTAGCTGTTGCAGTAGGGTGGTGTCGGCAGTGTTAATTTCAACAATAGTGCACCGTTCCTCAGTGTGAAATGTGGCTTGTGCAGGTGTGTCGTGTTGTGTTTCTGCAAGCGGTTTTTTTTCTTCTATAATAATGTATGGTAGCAGTTGGTTAAAAGTGGCACTGTCTAAACCGTAGGTGTGTCCGAATTGTTCGGCTGAATAATATGTTCCCCCTTTTCTACGGTATTTGAGAATGTTTGTTACCACAAATTTCGACAATCCCAACTGTGTTAATCCACAGGAATCGATGGTATTGGGATTAAATTGGAAAAGTTTTGGTTGTGGTGGTTGTGTCTTGTGTTCGCTTTGCCAGTGTGTCGTTTGTGCTTGTTCTGTAGTATCAAATTTTTCGACCGTATGGATGAATGTCGTGTCGTTTTCAACGTTGTTTGTTGGTGCGAGAGTTCGTCTTTGTAGTAAGATTGTAAGTAACAAAATAACCAGCAACACTATCAACAGCATTACTACGCCAATCTTTTCTCTATGTTGTAAACGTGGCATATAAGACGGAATCTCGAACTTGAAATCGTACTGCAAAGGTAGTGCTTTTTTGCTCATCACGTTAGATAATAATCCTTTAAAATATGGCGTTAGGAAAGAGTGTCGAGGTGGTGTTGTTGAGACGTCGTGCATAAAGATGGTTGAGTTACAAGAGGCATTACTTTTTGTTTACACTGTTTATGCGTGTTAAAATTTAGATTGTGTGATTGTTGCGCGACTTTATTAACAAAAATTAATTACTTAAAATTTTGTGGGTTGAGAATTAAATCGTTACTTTGCACACGCAATACCGTATCATGGTATAGAAGGCACGATATAATAGTTTAAATAATATAAGATAATGAAAAAGAGATTATTAATGGTAGTAATGTTGATGCTTTCATCACTGGGTGTGATGTTTGCACAACAAAATCCGATGGCTCAACCAATGCCATTGGACCCTTCAGTTCGTACGGGCGTGTTGCCTAACGGATTAACCTACTACATTCGTCACAACGAACTTCCAAAAGAACGTTGCGAATTTCACATTGCACAAGCAGTGGGTTCTATTCTTGAAAAGGATGAACAAAACGGCTTGGCTCACTTCTTGGAACACATGGCATTTAATGGCACCGAACATTACCCAGGTAAAGGTATCATTACTTACTTCGAAAGCATCGGCGTAAGTTTCGGTGGCGACATCAATGCTTACACCTCATTAGACGAAACCGTTTATCGTCTTTCTAACGTACCAACCACACGCGAAACCATCATCGATAGCGCCTTGTTAGTGTTGCGCGACTGGAGCTGTGGACTTTCATTGCTTGGCGAGGAAATCGACGCAGAACGTGGTGTTATTCGTGAAGAGTGGCGCACAGGTGCAACTGCTTCACGTCGTATGTGGAAAGTGAGCAACGAATTGAAATACCCTGGTTCACAGTATGCAAAACGTGATGTTATCGGCGACACAGCTGTCATCAACAACTTCGCTTATGAAGCGCTTCGCAGTTACTACAAACAATGGTACGGACCAGACCTTCAAGCAATCTTCGTGGTTGGCGACATCGACGTTGACGTGATAGAAGCAAAAATTAAAAACCTCTTCAGTCCAATCCCAGAACGTAAAAACCGTGGCGTACGTCCAATCTACCCAATCTTGGACAACAAAGAGCCAATCGTTGCCATTGTCACTGACGAAGAGGCACAAAACTCACGCATCGATATTGAATTTAAACACCCAGCTACTCCAGTAGAAGAGCGCAAATCGTTGCAAGGTTATGTAGAAGACGTTCTCAATAGCTTAATTGAAACTGTAATGAGCGAACGCTTCGAAGCACTCACTGCCGACAAAGACTGCCCATTCTCTGCAGCTTATGTAGGCTATGGCGAACTTACTAAATCAGCAGAAGCTCTTCGTGCTATTGTTATTCCAAAAAATGGCAAGGAAACAGAAGCTTACAAAGCCTTGTTGACCGAGTTGTATCGCGCCGAACGCTACGGCTTTACAAGCGATGAGTTGGAACGTGCAAAAGCTGATATGCTGAAACGCTACGAAAAATCGTACAACGAACGTAACAACCAACGTAGCCAATCGTTGACCAACGAATACATCCGTCTCTATCTCGACGGCACACCAGCACCTGGCATCGAAATCGAGTATCAACTCGTAAAACAATTCCTTCCTGCTGTTAATTCCGAAATGCTCAACGAAATGTTGAAACAGGAAATCACAGAGGAAAACATCGTTATCGCTTTCCAAGGCACACCAGAAGCTGCTGCAAACTTCCCAAGCAAAGAAAATGTTGCTGCTGTGATGGCAGAGGTAAGAAACTCTGACATCGAAGCACCAAAAGAAGAGAAAATCGATCGTCCTTTGATAGAAAAAATGCCAAAGAAAGGTGCTATCAAAAAAGAAACAAAAGGCGGCGAACTCGGTACTACCGTATGGGAACTTAAAAATGGTGTGAAAGTTGTGTTCAAACCAACCACGTTCAAACAAGATGAAATCATGATGAGCGCAAACAGCGTTGGCGGTCTTTCACTCGTAAAAACAGCAGACCTTCCTTCTGCCGTTTTAGCTGTTGATATTGTCGAAAACAGTGGTCTTGGCTCTTTCTCAGCTATCGAACTTAACAAAGTTCTTGCAGGTAAGAGCGTAAGCGTATCTCCTTCAATCTCCAACTACAACGAAGGATTGAGCGGTAACTCTTCTGTGGCTGACTTCGAAACATTGATGCAGTTGACTTATCTCTACTTCACTTCAACTCGTCTCGACGAAGATGCATGGAACGCTATGGCCGATCAATATCGCTCTGCTTTGGCTAATCGCGATAAAAACCCTAAAGTAGCATTCAGCGACTCTATCCAAACAACACTTTCTGAGCACAGCCCACGTACAATCATCGTGAACAACGAAATGCTTAATCGTGTTGATGCTAACAGAGCAGTGAAAATCTTCCAAGAACGCTTCGCAAATGCTGCCGACTTCACCTTCTATTTCGTTGGTAACATCAACCCAGACGACGAAAACGTGAAGAACATCATCCTCACCTATCTCGGTGGATTGAAAACCAGCAAGTCACGCGAAAACGTTGGCGAAGTAACACCTGCAACACCAAAAGGCATGGTGAAAAACTACTTCTCTCGCGAAATGAGTATTAACACTGCCTCTAACCTCATCGTCTACTCTGCTAAAAACTTGGAATTTACACAACGTAACTCCATGATGACAAGCATCATTGGTGACATCCTTGGCACACGTTACCTCGAAAGTATTCGTGAACGTGAAGGTGGCTCTTACGGTGTTGGCACCTACGGCTCTTTGAGCGTTGAACCTTACACCTATGCACTCATCCTCATGCAGTTTGACACCGACCCAGAAAAAGAAGAAAAACTCATGGGTATCATTCATCAAGAAGTTATGGAAATCGTTAACAACGGACCATTGGCTGTCGACCTCAGCAAAACAAAAGAAAACATGCTAAAAGAACATCAAGACAACCTCGAAAAGAACTCTTATTGGATGAATGCCATCAAAACTTACTACCGCTACGGCATCAACATTGTCAAAGATTACGAAGCCAATGTAAAATCAATCGACGCAAAGTCTATCCAAAACTGGCTGAAGACAATCGTCGATCAAAAGAATGTTGTTGAGGTGGTAATGACACCAAAGAAATAACTTGAAATTCTTTCGTAAATAAACGTTCTACAACCTGCTGAAAACAACCCTTTCAGCAGGTTGTTTCTTTTCTCTATACAAGACAATAACAGCATCGCACAATTCATCATGAACGAGATACTAAAAGCAACCATCGACTCTTTGCCCACCTCACCCGGCGTCTACCAATACTTCAATAAAGACGGCGTAATCATCTACGTCGGTAAAGCAGTCAACTTGAAACGAAGAGTATCGTCGTACTTTAACAAAGTGCACAACTCACCAAAAACCAATATACTCGTACAACACATATATTCAATGAAATATATCGTGGTGAATTCTGAAAATGAAGCTTTGCTGTTGGAAAACAACCTCATCAAAAAATACCAACCACGATACAATATATTATTAAAGGACGGCAAAACTTACCCGTGGCTCTGCATCACCAAAGAAGACTATCCAAGAGTGTTTAAAACACGACAAGTAGAGCGTAGGGGTGGTGAATATTTCGGACCCTACAGCTCTTCATGGACCATCGACACCCTGCTCGAACTCATACGCGAACTTTATCCCATACGCACTTGCCGACTGCCATTGACAAAAGAAAACGTAGCCAATGGTAAATATCACGTCTGCCTACAATACCATATTCATAATTGTAAAGGCGTGTGTCAACAGCTACAACCAAAAGAAGAGTACGACGCTATGATAGCGGAAATCAAAGCTATAGCAAAGGGAGAGAGTCACATCATCACACGCTACCTCTTAGACGAAATGCAGAAACTCGCAGCAGAACTGCGATTCGAAGAAGCACAAGTGTTGAAGAAAAAGTACGATGCACTTCTCAAATACCAATCAAAAACCGTTATCATCTCAACGTCAGAAACCGACATGGATGTCTTTGCTTACGACGAAGACGAAAACATCGCCTATGTCAATATGCTACACGTGTCGAATGGTGCTATCGTTCAAGGTTATACCATCGAACTGCATAAATGCATGGATGAACCCAAAGAAGAACTCTTCGCAATGGCTATCGTAGAGCTACGCAACCGACTACAAAGCAATGCAAAAACTATCGTCGTACCATTTCAGCCAGACATGGACTGCAGCGAATACGATCTCGTGATGCCACAACGAGGTGATAAAAAGCATCTGCTCGAACTCTCCGAACAAAACGTCAGACAATATAAACTCGACAAATATAAACGCGCGGAAAAACTCAATCCCGACCAACGCGCTATGAAACTGGCTAAAGCCTTGCAAGATGCACTACACCTCGACAAAGCACCTCAAACCATCGAATGCTTCGACAACTCCAACATCTCTGGCTCTGATGCCGTCGCAGCATGTGTGGTATTTAAAAAGGCTAAACCATCGAAAAAAGACTATAGAAAATACATCATCAAAACCGTTGAAGGCCCTGACGACTATGCCAGCATGCAAGAAGTGGTGCGACGTCGTTACACCAGAATGATAAACGAAGGACAAGAACTGCCCGACCTTATCATCACCGACGGCGGCAAAGGGCAAATGGAAGTGGTAAGAAAAGTGATTGAAGATGAATTGCATCTAAACATACCAATAGCCGGATTGGCTAAAGACAATCACCATCATACCAACGAATTACTCTACGGATTCCCACCACAAACAGTCGGACTGCGACCAACAGACACCCTATTCAAATTCCTGACCAATATCCAAGACGAAGTACATCGATTTGCTATCACATTTCATAGAGACAAACGCAGTAAATCGCAAGTGATGTCGGAGCTCGACACTATCAGTGGCATCGGACCAAAAACAAAAGAGCTGTTGCTAAAACAGTTCAAAAGCGTAAAACGAATAAAGGAAGCATCTGAAGAAGAACTTGTGAAAGTGATTGGCGCAGCAAAAACAAAACTCTTGCTGGATGCTCTCGTGAAAAAAATGTCAAATAAGTAGGTGTTGGAACGAACGGAGACAAAAACATGTGGTCGAACCTCACTCTCAAAACACCAAAAATAAAATCTTATAGAACTGCGCAATATCGAATTTTTCTCTATAACATTCTTGCCAACACTTCTTTCCCTTTCGTTGCTCACAAGAAATTATTGCTGATGCAATAAAACGTTGCGCATGCTCAAAACATTCTCTTGTAGGAATTGTACAATCTTAATGTCCCCACAATATTTTCTTGTCGGCATAATTTTTTTTTGTCACGCTCACAAGAAAAACTTACCAACGGGCTACTTCTCTCTGTTGCTCACAAAAAATTCTTGGCAACACTAAACTGTTTTCTCGTGCTCTGGTGAAAATCATAACAACGGCTGACATTCCCATCGCATTCATACAAACTTATTGTCAGCTGGCAACAAACGCAACACCCCGACAAGAAATTACTTCCAACGAAAAAAAAGCTTTCACATTCACAAAAAAACTTGTGCCTATAATCTCAACAATATAATATTGTATAGCATGACGACTTGCTACTGATGTCAATCAAAAAGTTCGGTGAAAATAAAAAAAAATATTATGAGCGTAAGTTGTTGTGAATTAATTGTATGGGGGTAGAATATTAGCTCTTTGCTGGCGTTGTAAAAAGACCCTACGCAAATTTTAGGTAAAAAAACTTGTGTCAATCTTGCAAAAGCGAGCAAAAAAAATTAAATTTGCAACCTGAAAAATTGTCATATTAGGTATTGTGCAGTTTTACTATGAGATTTCATAGTGTGCTGTCGTGTCAAGATGATGATATTCAGCGATTTATTTGAGTAAAAAATAAACAATAAAATATATTACTATGAGAACCAAAAGACTTTATGTGCTTTTATTGGCGACAATATTAAGCCTGTTTACAGGATATCTTGTTGCTCAGGTAACTCAGTATCCATATTTTTGTGGATTCGAAGTAGCTGCAGAAAATAGTGCATGGACTTTCGTACAGCACAACGCTAGCTCAACAACATGGAGCATCGGCACCGCTCAATCACGTAATGCTGGTGGTAACGGTATGTATGTGTCAATTGACGGTGGTACCACTGCTGCTTATTCTGCAACGCAAGCCGCTGTAGTTGTAGCTTATCGTGAGTTTACACTCCCTGCTGGTCGT
>JAUNIJ010000053.1 GCA_030523485.1 Bacteroidales bacterium | reverse complement strand
GACAATAATTTCTTGTGGGAAATTTTGGTTTCGTGCACGCTGAAAATAATTTCTTGTGAGCATAATTTTTTTCGTTCATCGCCACAACAATTTGTTTTCGATTGAATCGTTTTGTTGTTGATAATAGTGAGATTGTGAGTTTGTTAGATCCCTTTTCTCCGTATCTTTTTTTGTGACGTTGTTGAAAAAAAGTCCAACTCTCAGAAGAGAATTGGGCTGTTGCTGTCTAATCTTTTGTGTGTTTGGTATGATGTGTTACCTTGTTATTGCAATTTTGATTAGGGTAGTGTGTCGGTTAACTCGTCAACGAAGGCTTCGTAGTCTTCGGGAAAATCGGTGTTGGTGAGCACTTCTAAAGGATTGTCCTCCTTTTTCATACGCGTTTTTTGATTGTCGCGTCGCTCATCTTCTGTAGCCATTGAGAATTTTGATTGATCTATCATGTTGTTGTCGTTTTATATTTCTGGTTGTGTGTTGCTTGTGTCAAGGGTGATAGGTGAAAAGGTGTTGTTTTTCGTGGCATCGTAAGGTGCTATGCAACGTACGTAATTTTCTGTAAATCCATGCATTTCTCCTTTGTGGTGCGACGATTCCCAAAGCACTGTTCGGGTGTTGCCGATTTGTGAATTGTAGAATGCGTTGAGTTTTTGGTTTGACAGTTGGTGTAGTATTTCGCTACGTCGGTGTCGTTCGTCCATTGGTATAATGGGTGTGATGTCGAGTGCTTTGGTGTGTGCACGTTCGGAATAGGTGAACACATGTAGCTGCGATATTGGTAGACTGTCGATAAAACGTCGGCTCTCTTCGAAATATTCTTGTGTTTCACCACGTGTGCCTACCATGACATCGACTCCAATAAAAGCGTGTGGCATTTTTGTCTTGATGCGATGGATTCGTTCGGCAAACAATGCTGTGTCGTAGTGTCGGTGCATTAGTTTCAGTACCGGGTCGCTACCCGACTGTAATGGTATGTGGAAGTGTGGTGTGAAGTGTTGCGATGTTGCCACAAAGTCGATGATATCGTCGGACAGTAGGTTGGGTTCAATCGATGATATTCGATAGCGTACGTTACCTTCGACAACATCGAGTGCGCGTAGCAGTTCGATGAATGATTCGCCGGTGTTTTTGCCAAAATCGCCAGTGTTGACACCAGTAAGCACGATTTCGTGCGCACCTTCTGCTATTGCTTTGCGTGCCACAGCAACGGTTTCTTCGATGGTGGCGCTGCGGCTGCGTCCGCGTGCGAAAGGAATAGTGCAGTAGGTGCAGTAGTAGTCGCATCCGTCTTGTACTTTTAGAAAGTGTCGTGTGCGGTCGTCGGCAGAGCAAGTAGGTGCGAAGTTTTTGATGTCGGCAGTGCGTGTGGTGTGTACTTCTGCTTGTTGTTTTTTGGTTAAGGCTCCGAGAAAATGAATGGCAGAAAATTTGTCGTTGGCACCAAGCACGAGGTCGACGCCATCGAAGTGGCTGATTTCTTCTGATTTGAGTTGAGCGTAACAACCTGTAACAATCACAAAGGCATTGGGATGTTGTCGTACGATGCGGTGTATGGCTTGTCGGCATTTGCGGTCGGCGGTGTCGGTCACTGTGCATGTGTTGATGAGGCACACGTCGGCTTCTTCACCTTTTTTACAACGTGTCATACCTTCTTGCATCAGCATGCGTCCGATGGCAGATGTTTCAGCGAAGTTCAACTTACATCCAAGTGTGTAGGTTGCGAGTCGTAGTCCTTCGAGGTGTTTATCGGTGGTGTTTTGTACGCTCATGCTGAAGTGTGTTACTTGCAGTTGAAATCGAACATTGTTTTGCCTTCAATTTTTCCTATTAGTCGGTCGCCTGGAGCAACGCGTCCTACGCCTGCTGGTGTGCCAGTGTAGATTAGGTCGCCTGTTTTCAATGTGTAGAAACGGCTAACGTAAGCTATGAGTTGGTCGAAGGTGAACAGCATGTCTTTGGTGTTGCCAATTTGTACTGTTTCTCCGTTTTTCTCGAGTGTGAAGTTGATGGCGTTTTCGTCGGGTAAATCGCTAAGATTGATAGGTTCGCTGAGTACGGCAGAACCGTCGAATCCTTTGGATATAGCCCATGGTTTGCCTTTTTCTTTGGCTTCGTTTTGGAGGTCTCTTGCTGTGAAGTCGACGCCTAATGCGATTTGATTATAATATCTTCGTGCAAATTTCTCATCAATGCATTTGCCTAACTTGTCGATGCATAGCACGATTTCTGTTTCGTATTGTACGTCGTTGGAGAAGTCGGGTACGAAGAATGGTTTGTTACCTTTTAAAAGTGCAGAGTCGGGCATAAGAAAAATGGTGGGCTCTTTTGGCACAAATTTGCGTCCCATTTCGTCGTTATGTTTGGGGTAGTTCCAACCGATTCCTATAATCTTCATATGTTGTTTTGTTGTATGATTATTTGTTGTGTTGTTCTTTTTTTTCGCTCAGTCGGTTGTAGATAACAGCGAGGTGTGCGTAGATAGATGTGTTTTGCAGCACGATGTCTTCGGGTACGGTGATGCGGTAGGGGGTGAAGTTCCATATGGCTTTGATGCCTCCGGCTACCATGAGGTCGGCTACCGATTGAGCTTGCCATGCCGGTACGGTGAGTACGCCGACAGTAGCGGGCGATTCGCGTTGTATTTCTGCAAATTTCGAGGTGTGTTGGATGGGGATATGGTTGATGTGCGTGCCGATGAGTTCGTATTTGATGTCAAATGCTGCTACAATGTTGAGCCCGTATTGCAATAAACCATTGTCGTGGAGCAACGAACCACCCAAACTGCCTGCACCAAAGAGGAAGGCTTTGTGGATGTGTGAGAATCCGAGGAACTTCTCGAGGGTGCTGATAAGTTCGTCGATGTTGTAACCAACGCGTGTCTTACCAATGACTTGTGCGTACGAAAAGTCCTTTGCTACTTGCGATGCGTCGATGCCTATCTGATTGGCTATTTGTGTCGACGATAAGGTGACCTCTCCGTTTTGTTTCGCTATTTTTGCGTAGGAGAGATACCACGGTAAACGATTGAGCGTTGGCTCGGGAACTTTAGTGTACGTGTCTGGCATTGACTAATTCAAAATCTTGTGTTTTTTGTGGCGCAAAGTTACGAAACTATCTGCTTTTTCCTTATCTTTGTGACCTCAAAAATAATACTTTATTTATATATGAGCGACAACGATTGGAAAAAACGTCTCAGTGTGGTTTATTCTACTAATCCTGATTTTAAATATGATGTGGAAGATTTCGATGAAACACCTGAAACATTGGAGCCATCGAAACAGAATCTTCGTGTGCAGCTCGACCGTCGCCATCGTAATGGTAAAACGGTGACGTTGGTGACAGGTTTTGTTGGTGACGATAACGATTTGGCCGAACTTGGTAAAACTCTAAAAACACGTTGTGGAACAGGTGGTTCAGCAAAAGATGGGGAAATTATTGTACAAGGTGATAATCGGGAACGCATCACGACAATCTTGACAGAACTTGGATACAAGGTAAAATGTATACGATAAAAATAGTTGGCTGACATTTGTTGTCTTTATACGGATGACTTCCAACTTGATAGTGCGAGTAATAATCAAATTCAATACATTAAACAATGAGAAAAAAGCTATTTTATGTCTTATTTACCATTTGTATGGTGACAATGTTGACGGCGTGTGATAATCCCACTCCAGAACCAGAACCGACACCTGAGTTGATAGAGTTGACAGTTGACCTGGCGTTGAATTATGGTGAGTCGTATGGTGATAGTACTACAAATTTCTTTTTTGGTGCTATGGACAATGACCTGGCTACAACAAATTCAGGACGTAACTATTACTTCGATTTTGTTAGTGATGGTATTGTTGACATTCCTGTTGCCGGCACTTACACCGTTACTACCGATAAAGCGGCTGGCACGATGGTAGCTGCTTATGTAAACGAATATGTGGGTGTTTATCAAGGCTGTTATAGTGAGTTGTTTGAGGATGGAAAACCTGTTGACGGCTCTGAGGAAGGTTATACTGATGGTTATATGACAATTACTCATAACGGCGATAACACCATTACATTGAATATCTTTATGACGGGATACACTCAAATGAGGGCTATTATTCCAAATTCACAATGGGAAATCTACTAATCTTAATACAATGTTCATGATTATGATGAAGAAATCGTTTTTAGCATTTTTGCTCCTTGTGGTGTCGTTGGTGATGAATGCACAAACACCAGATGTAAGTGTGGCAATCAGCAATCTCGGTACAACAAGTTTTGATGCGACGTTCACACGCAACGCCTCTTGTACGCATTACTGCTTTATTATCGACGAACCAGGAAGTCCGAACGAACTATCTAGTTGGGCTTCTATGTTCGGTATGACTTTCCAACAGGCAGTTGAAATGTTTGGCTTACAGTGTGTAGGCGATACTAATTTTCATTATAGCGGGCTTCCTTCAAATACGCTACATGTACTTTATACTGTTGCTTATGACGCCAATGATGTTGGCGTGATGAGAGCTGACACAATAACCACACTTTCGCAAGGTGGCACAGGGCAAAGTGTCGTAACAGTCACTATTGGCACTATAACAGCGCAAACAGCACAAATAATTGCTACACCGAACTCGGAAACAGAGTATTTTATGGATGGCTTGATTGAAAAGGATTATTTCGATTCTATTGGCTTTGATTCAGTGAAGTCGATTGTTATGAGTAGTCCATATCCACAATATGAAACCGACGATTGGATTTGGAGTAATCTTGATCCAGAGACGGCGTATTATGCTTGTGCTGTTGGTTGTAATGCCAATAATGTATGGGGTCCAATGGATACGGTGTTGTTTTCAACAGCAGCTGAGGGCGTAGGCTTTGAATTGCTAGAGGCGGCTACATTAGCTATCTATCCAAATCCAACTACAGATAAGTTTGTGTTGGATGGTATGCCTGAAACTGGTGCTGTTGTAACAATTTATAATGTCGAAGGTCGCGTTATCATGCAACGTCAGTGTGAATCAGTTTCTGCTTCGTTTGATGTAAGCATGTTGAATCGTGGTATTTATTTTGTGCGTGTAATGAGTGGTAGTGTTGTTGCAACCCATAAATTGGTGTTGAAGTAAAAAACAATAATCTATAAAGTATCATATCAAACCAGTCGTTTTTCGGCTGGTTTTTTTGTGTACAATATTATATATTGTATCATGGTTTTCTAGTCGGTTGTCAGATTGGTTTCTTTTTTATTAGCAAAAAAAAGGGTTGAGCCGATTGGCTCAACCCTTTGGGTGTTATTGGGTAAAACGTAGATTATTTACCATTGATGATTTCCATCATTACTTTAGCTGAGTGAGCTACTGGGGTACCAGGACCGAAGATAGCTGCTACGCCAGCTTTGTAGAGGAAGTCGTAGTCTTGTGCTGGAATAACGCCACCTGCTGTTACGATGATATCTTCACGTCCGAGACGTTTCAACTCAGCGATAACTTGTGGAATCAAGGTCTTGTGACCAGCAGCCAAAGAACTTACACCAAGGAAGTGTACGTCGTTTTCTACAGCTTGTTTTGCTGCTTCTTCTGGTGTTTGGAACAAAGGACCCATATCGACGTCGAAACCGCAGTCAGCATAACCTGTAGCGCATACTTTAGCGCCACGGTCGTGACCATCTTGACCCATCTTAGCAATCATGATGCGTGGCTGACGACCTTCTTGTTTTGCAAATTCAGCAGTCAAGCGGCATGCTTCTTTGAATTCTTCGTCGTTCTTTGTGCCGGCACTGTAAACGCCAGAGATGGTACGGATGGTTGCTTTGTAACGACCAACAACAGCTTCACAAGCGTCTGAAATTTCGCCAAGTGTTGCGCGGAGGCTTGCTGCTTTAACAGCGAGGTCGAGCAAGTTTTCTTTGCTCTTCTTGCCATCAGCAAATTCTTGTACGCATTCTGTGATTTTTGCCAATGCAGCTTTAACAGCTTCGTTGTCGCGGTGAGCGCGGAGTTCTTGCAAACGTTCAACTTGTTGTTTACGTACTGCTGTGTTGTCGATTTCGAGGATGTCGATTGGATCTTCGTGGTCAAGACGATATTCGTTCACACCAATAATCTTTTGGGTGCCTGAGTCGATGCGAGCTTGTGTGCGTGCTGCTGCTTCTTCGATACGCATCTTTGGAACGCCTGTTTCGATAGCGGCTGCCATACCACCAAGTTTCTCTACTTCTTCGATGTGAGCCCAAGCTTTCTCTGCCAATTCATTGGTCAAGCTTTCAACGTAGTAAGAACCAGCCCATGGGTCGATTTGTTTGCAGACTTTTGTCTCTTCTTGGATGTAGATTTGGGTGTTACGTGCGATACGTGCTGAGAAGTCGGTTGGCAATGCAATAGCTTCGTCCAATGCGTTGGTGTGAAGTGATTGTGTGTGACCGAGAGCAGCGCCCATAGCTTCGATACATGTGCGACCAACGTTGTTGAATGGGTCTTGCTCGGTGAGTGACCAACCAGAAGTTTGTGAGTGTGTGCGAAGTGCTAATGATTTTGGATTCTTTGGGTTGAATTGTTTTACTATCTTAGCCCAAAGCATACGACCTGCACGCATCTTAGCAATTTCCATGAAGTGGTTCATGCCGATTGCCCAGAAGAATGACAAACGTGGAGCGAAAGCATCGATGTCCATGCCTGCATTTACACCTGCGCGGAGATATTCGAGACCGTCGGCTAGGGTGTAAGCCAATTCAATGTCAGCGGTAGCACCTGCTTCTTGCATGTGGTAACCAGAGATTGAGATTGAGTTGAATTTAGGCATGTTCTTTGAGGTGTATTCGAAGATGTCGGCAATAATCTTCATTGAGAATTTTGGTGGGTAGATGTAAGTGTTACGCACCATAAATTCTTTTAAGATATCGTTTTGGATTGTACCTGCCATTTCTTCGAGTTTTGCGCCTTGTTCCAAACCTGCGTTGATATAGAATGCAAGAATAGGAAGTACGCCACCGTTCATGGTCATTGATACTGACATTTTGTTCAATGGAATGCCGTCGAACAAAACTTTCATGTCTTCTACTGAGCAGATAGATACGCCTGCTTTACCAACGTCACCAACAACACGTACGTGGTCGGCATCGTAGCCACGGTGTGTAGGAAGGTCGAATGCAACAGAAAGACCTTTTTGACCGGAAGCGAGGTTACGACGATAGAATGCGTTTGATTCTTCTGCGGTTGAGAAGCCTGCGTATTGACGAATGGTCCAAGGACGCATTGGGTACATTCCGCTGTAAGGGCCACGCAAGAATGGAGGAATACCTGAAGCATAGTCCAAGTGTTCGAAACCTGCGATGTCTTCTTTGGTGTAGATTGGTTTTACCGTGATTTGCTCTGGAGTCAACCACATCTCACCTTTATAATCGGTGGTGCTAGGCACTACCTGCTTGATGTCTATCTTATTAAAATCTGGTTTCATGATTATTTCAGGAGTTGTGCGTTAAACGATTTCAAGGTGTCCAAAACATTTACTTTTACGTGAATGAAGTTTTGGATGCCTTCTTTTTGAAGATCTTCCATGCAAGCAGGAGCACCGGCTACAACGAAGATTTCCTTGCCGCCGATTGCTTTGAAAGCACGTGGAGCGAGTTCGGCATATTCGTCGTCGCTAGAGCAGAGTACGATGATGTCAGCACCTGCTTTTCTTGCTGCTTCGATACCAGCTTCTACTGTTTCGAAACCGAGGTTGTCGATTACTTGATAGCCAGCGCATGCGAAGAAGTTGCAACTGAATTGTGCACGAGCAAGACGCATTGCCAAGTTGCCGATGGTGAGCATAAATGCTTTTGGACGTTTTGCTGAGTGTTCTGTTTCGAGACGGAGCGCTTCAAATTCTTGTGCAGCGCGAACGACAGGTAATTTAGCCAAGCCTTTGTCTTCGCCACAATCGCATTTGCAGCAGCATTCGTTGCCAAGAACGATTTTGTCGCCAGCGATTTCGTTGAAGTTAGGGAATTGGTTGGTGCCAAGGAGGGTCTCTTTGCGTTGTGAAACGTTTTTGAGGCGTTTTGTTGCGGTTGCTGTCATGTCGGCTTGTACTTTGCCGGTAGCAACAGCTTCGAAGAAACCACCATTGTTTTCGATGTCGAGGAAGCGTTTCCAAGCTTCTGTAGCAATGTTTGCTGTGAGGTTTTCGAGGTAGTATGAGCCAGCTGCTGGGTCGGTTACTTTGTCGAAGTGAGCCTCTTCTTTCAGCAATAGTTGTTGGTTGCGAGCGATACGTTCTGAGAAATCGTCTGGCGTTTTGTAGTCGATGTCGAATGGGTTAACAACGATTGAGTCAACACCTGCAATGGCAGCACTCATTGCTTCGGTTTGTGTGCGGAGCAAGTTTACGTGTGCGTCGAAGATGGTGGTGTTAAACAATGATGTTTCGGCGTTAACATGCATTTTGGCAGCGCAGTGGCATTTTGGTGCATAAGCATCAACGATTTTAGCCCAAAGGAGACGAGCAGCACGGAATTTTGCAATCTCCATGAAGTAGTTACCACCGATACCAAGGTTGAATTTGATGGCTTTTGCGGCGGTGTCGACGTCGATACCTGCTTCTGTCATCATTTCGAGGTATTGGTTACCCCAAGCGAGTACGTAGCCAAGTTCTTGTGAGCTTGCTGCACCACAGTTGTTCAACACGATGCCGTTAACACCAACAACACGGTATTTTGGAAGTTTCTCGCCTGCTTTTACGGCTGCAACGATGCGTTCTGCCACGGTAACTTTCTCGAAGCTTTTGCCTTTGGTGAGCATGCCGCGGATTGGGTCGCAGTTGATAGAACCTTGAAGTTCGGCAAGATTGTATCCTTTTTCTGTGAAATAAGCAGTAAGGATGTCGAGGAGTTCTGCTGCTTTGCTGATGCAGATGTTGAAGTTCAACTCGATGCAGTCAGCGCAGATGTCTTTTAATAAGGTAGCAATAAATTCTTTGCTAAGGTCTTTTTTGTCGATGCAGAAGCCGAGTGAGTCAACACCTCTGTTGAGGATGTCTAAGGCTTTTGTGTTAGCTTCTTTCGGACAGCACACTTCAATGTTTTGACGAACGAACCATGTGTTGTCGGCTTTTGTGCCGCGAACGAATGGGAATTCACCTGGTGCTGAGTTGACGGTTTCAATGTTTGCCAAATCTTCTCTGCGATAGAACGGCATTACATTGAACCCTTCGTCGGTTCTCCAAACGAGCTTCTTTTCAAAGTCAGCTCCTTTGAGGTCGGTTGTGATTTTTGCCATCCATTCTTCTGTAGAAATGGCGGGGAAATCGGCCAACCAATTTAATTTCTTTTCTGCCATAATATTGTTTGATTGTTTGAATTATGTTATTCGTTACTAGATTGTTATAGGTGGTAAGTGTGATGGTTGTCTTACCATTAATTGCATACCATTCCCTATTACAAACTTGGTGCAAAAGTACGCTTTTTTTCTTATTTACATCTGTTTTATTACTTTAAAATATGCCCTATTCCGTTCTTTCTCGTTGCTTCTTTTCTTGTTGATTTTCTGATGGTGTTTTGCTCGCAGATTTTTACTTTATTTATATCGAGAAACAATAATAAATGTTTGGTCGAAAGAAAAATTATTCTTTAATTTGCACCCGTAAAATATGACGCTTAATTGCTTGTCGTAAACCATTGGTAAAGAAAATATTATAACAAATAAAGTAAACTATATGAGTAAAAAAATCGTTAGTATTGCTGTGCTTTCAGCAGCTATGTTTGCAGCCATTTTTACTGGTTGCAGCAAGAAAACGACCGAAGAGAATCAGCTCACATCAGGTATCAATCTTGAAAACCTCGATACAACCGTTTCTCCTCGTGTCGACTTTTATCAGTACGCTTGTGGCGGCTGGATGAAAAACCACCCTCTGTCTGGTGAATATTCACGCTATGGTTCTTTCGACGAATTAGCTGAAAACAACCAAGAGCAACTTAAAACATTGATTACCGAGATTGCTGCTCAGGAACAAGAGCAAGGCACTGTGGCTCAAAAAATTGGAACACTCTACAACCTCGGTATGGACACCGCTAAAATTGAAGAGCAAGGCGCTACTCCAATTCAAAAAGACCTTGAGACAATCAACAACATGAAGTCGCTCAACGACCTCACCGCTGTACTTGTTGAATTTGCAAAATCAGGCAACATGCCATTCTTCGGTCTCTTCGGTGAGGCTGATCCAGAAAACAGCGACAACTGCATCGCATGGGTATGGCAAACAGGTCTTGGCATTGGTGCTGAAGACTACTACCTCGAAGAAGGTATGAAAGACAAACGTGACGCTTATGTCGTTCTCACCTCAAAAATGTTGGCTATGTCTGGTTATTCTGCAATGGCTGGCTTCGAAGGTAAAGAAGATGCTATGGCTCAGAAAGTGCTCGACCTCGAAATGAAACTTGCAAAAGCATTCATGAAAAAAGAGGATGCGCGCGATCCATTCAAAACAACCAACAAAGTAACCGTTGACGAATGGCAAAAAATGTTGCCTGTTATCGACGTAAAGGCATACATCGAAGGTCTTGGTTTGGCTGAACGTGTTGAAACCGTCAACATGGGCATGCCTGCTTACATGGCTGCGCTCAATGGCATTTTGAAAGGAACTGACATCAACGTCATTAAAGCTTATCTCGCTGGCGATGTTGTTCGTAGTGCCGCACCATATCTGAGCAGTAACTTTGTAGATGCTAACTTCGACTTCTACGGACGCGTACTCAGCGGTAAAACAGAGCAAAAACCACGTTGGAAACGCGTCGTTTCTACTGTTGATGGTTGTCTCGGCGAAGCTGTTGGTCAAATGTATGTCGAAAAATACTTCCCACAAGAAGCAAAAGACAAAATGAAAACTTTGATTGCAAACGAACAAGAAGCATTCCGTCAGATTATCAGCGAAAGCACTTGGATGACCGACGAAACAAAAGCTAAAGCTATCGATAAACTCAACTCATTCACTGTAAAAGTAGGCTTCCCTGACAAATGGAGAGATTATTCCGCTCTCAACATCGACAACGATAGCTACTATGCTAACATCGAACGCGCTTCACGTTTCGAAATGGACTACCAACTCTCAAAAATCGGCAAACCAGTCGACAAAACAGAATGGGGTATGACTCCTCAAACCGTTAATGCTTACTACAACCCAAGCACCAACGAAATCTGTTTCCCTGCTGGCATTCTTCAACCTCCTTTCTTCCAACAAGATGCTGATGCTGCTGCCAACTATGGTGCTATTGGTGTTGTCATCGCTCACGAAATGACACACGGCTTCGACGACCAAGGTCACAACTACGACAAAAATGGTAACCTCAATCCTTGGTGGACAGAAGAAGAGTCAGCTAGTTTCGTAGAGCGTGCTCAAGTGCTCGTTGATTGGTTCAACAAAGTTGAAGTTATTGAAGGTCTCTATGCTAATGGCGCCTACACTCTTGGTGAAAACATTGCCGACAATGGTGGTAACAATATTTCATTCCGTGCTATGAACATCGCTCTTGAGAAAGGCGAAGTGAATAAAGAAGAGATGGATGGTTTCACACCAGCTCAACGTTTCTTCCTTGCTTATGCTAACGTATGGGCAGCAAACATCACTGATGCTGAGAAAGTGAACCGCACAAAAACCGACGTACACTCGTTAGGTCGTTGGCGTGTCAACGCTACATTGCCTCATATCAATGGTTTTGCTGATGCATTTGGCATCGTTGAAGGCGACAACATGTGGCTTGCTCCTGAGAAACGTGCCGAAATTTGGTCACGTAACAAATAAGACTATTTTTAAACGCTTATATTTTAAGGCTACCTCTCTCTCGGAGGTGGCCTTTTAATTTATATCACCGACTGTTAGCGGTGTTTCGTCGGATGAATAAAGAGCATTTTGTTGTTTTCTTGTGGCGATGCACGAAAAATTTCATGCTGAAAATAATTTCTTGTGGGAAGTTTTGGTTTCGTGCACGCTGAAAA
>JAUNIJ010000174.1 GCA_030523485.1 Bacteroidales bacterium | reverse complement strand
TGCTAACGTTTGTTTAGATTGGTTACTCTATTTTATTTGCTACAACTTTATTTACAAGAAGCAAGTCATTCATTTAAGCAATACCATAGCATTCACACCACACATAGCATCGCTTATCACTGTTTTCCCCATCACGTTTCTAACGGGTTTTTGGTTGGCAAAATATGTAAGTTTCAGTAATTCGAATTTACGTGGTAGAGTTCAGATGTTCCGTTATTTCACCGTGGTAGCATTTAATTTCTTATTCAATTATTTCGGATTGAAGTTGTTGGTAGAAGTGATTGGCATCTATCCAACCCCATCGAAAATGATAATCACTGTGCTTGCGACGATAATTAGTTTTCTGGCACAGAAATATTACTCATTCAGAGTGAAATCATAATCCCCCCAAAAAGAGCACTTAGCATAATGAAATGCACTGTCGACCATATGCTAAAATGGCTTAGATGGCTAATTGCTGCCATGGCCTACGCATTTTTATGCTACAAATTGGCTACCTACAACGACTACACCTCTATTCGTCAACTTATTTCCGATGCTACATGGAGAAATTGGTTGTGGTTTGTTGGTGCTTTATTACTGATGCCAGTGAACCTACTCTTAGAGAGCATGAAATGGCGTGTACTAATTAGTCCCGTTCATCGTGCCACCATTCACGAATCTGTAAACATGGTTTTTTGGGGACAGACAGGCGCTTTTTTCACACCTAATCGTTTAGGAGAATTTCCAACACGCGTAATGTTGATGTCAGACGGAACACGCGCCACAAGCATAGCACTTGGTTTTGTGGGTAGCTTAGCACAAACCATTTGCATCAGCATCTTCGGCATTATAGGCTTTCACTTTTTCTCCCCTTATTTCTTCAGTTTTTTTGCGCATAACGAGCAATTCAACGCCCCGCACATCCCTATTACACTTTACATTAGCATTGTTGCTCTACTCTTACTCCTCTATTTTACCTTTCCATACATTATTAATAAGGTAAGACAATGCAAAAATGCGACATTAAAAAAGATACAAGAAGTGTCAGGCAACATCACATTCACCTATCTTTTTAAAGTGATTATCCTCTCCACACTACGCTACTTTGTGTTTTGTCTGCAAAGTTTTTTCATGTATCATTTCTGTTTTGTCGACATTCCCATCAATATAGCCATTTTTGCTATTCCTACTTTTTATCTATTTGTTACCTACACCCCATCTATCAGTGTTTCAGAAATAGCCATACGTGGTTCTTACGCAGCATTCATTATGCGCTGTTGCCAACTCAACGACATTGGCGCTATCTTGGCAAGTTCGTTCATTTGGGTGATTAATTTCTGCTTGCCAATGCTACTCGGTTCGGCTTTTGTTAAACACAATCATAAAAATCGACAATAAACCATTTATTTCCTCATCTTAGCAGCGGTGCAATCGTTAAAAATACACCTTATAACACCACAACCACCACATAATTTAACCTAACTTAATCAATCTAAACAACTAATGTACAACAACTTAAATGTTGTCACAAAATTTTCAATACATTAATTTACATATTTAGAGAATAATTTCTTAACTTTGCCAAAGGAAAATTTCTAAAAGTACGATGAAAAAATATTCTGTTTGGATATACCTTGGTATTACATGTTCATTAGTCGCAATACTAATGGCATTACAAATACTATATATTTATCGTACGACAAAAATATTGGATGACACTTTCGACCACAACATCGAAAGCATGTTGTACATTATTAACGAGAAACTTGAAAAAGAAGAGACACGCTACTATGTCGACTCACTGATTGGCTTGCCCAAATACAGCAAAGTAGATATAGAACTAGATGAAGAGTCCGACTTAACACTTGACCCAAATTCAATAAACATCGACACCCTAAAAAACATCAAATTAGAGCCACAAACACAAGGAACAAGTGTTACAGACGTTGTGATAAAACACCACAACGACACCAAAGAATGCTTTCAACACAA
>JAUNIJ010000052.1 GCA_030523485.1 Bacteroidales bacterium | reverse complement strand
ATTTGGTAGCTTCAAGATTGTTGACTAATTCAAATTCACGTTTTACTTTGTTCTTAACTACTCCCTCATAAATAGCGAGGCAATAGTTCAAATCGTTCATCACGTGGAACTGTTGCTTGTACTCTTTTGTGGAAATGTCACGTTGTTGACGGATGTGCAGAGGCTTTGTTACTTTTGTGGCATAGCAACGCACTTTTTTGATTGGGATTTTCTTCTCCTCGTTCATATAGATGCCTTGAGCAATGGCATTTTTAAGAGATTGATTATTGGCTTTAGCCTTAGCTTCTATTATTTTATCTCGAACAGCTTTGTCTACGATATTTTCGATGTCAGTATCTTTGAAATCATTATCTAAAGGTCGACGAACGACATATTTAATTTTTCCGTCTCTTTGTATTGCTCCATAGTAAGTGTCTTGATGTAGCGAAGCACGTGCCAAATCGCCTTGTGCCACCTTCTCTTCTAACTTCTTTTTTACGTGGACCATTACAGTGGACTCTTCTTTCGGTTGCGAGACTCTATCGATAGTGTCATGTACAACAAGTACCTCGTTCTCGATGTTCTTGATGTCTTCGGTGAATGTCTTCCAGGGCTTTTCGAAAGTTGGTCTTATGTTGCGTTCTTTATCATGGTAGTATGCACCCATCTTGCTGATTTCGTCAGCGCCAATGCAAGCGATGGTGATGGCATCGATGCAGTGGTGGATGTGATTGTCACGTTTTTTTGCTTCGAATTCGTTTTGAATGCCCCACATCTTGCGGAACTCAGCGGTTAGTGCTCCTTTAATGACTCGGAACTGATTCTTTCGTTGGTCTGCTTGGAAGAGTGATTTGAGATACAAGCCGGCATATTTTGAAATCAGTCCGATGCCGGCAGCTTGGCGTTGAGAGAATCCTTCTGGCACTTCTATCATGTCGAAGCGTTCAAGTTTTGCCCTGAAATAGTCGCGCTTCATTCGAAGTAGGTGTTTTTTGCGAATCAGTTTGTCCTTCAGCTCTTTTGATGGTGCTGTGGATGGCTTGATTCTGTCTATTTGTTTGGTGAGTTCTTCAACTCTCTCTCTCCAAGGTTTTAGTCGCTCGGTGATTGGTGTGAGTTCATGACCGTCTATTACACATGAAATATCGTAGTTTGGACAATCTTTGGGTAACTGATTTTGTTTAACCTCACGATTGTACCAGCTATCACAAAGTGTAAGGTTTTCAGTAGTCCAGTCGCCGCCTAAGCTACGTGGTACAGTGTGCTCAATGTCAACCGTTGGATTAGCGGACAGAAAGTCAGAAATGGCAATTTCTTTGCCAGTGTATAGACATTTATGACCTTGCTCTTCCCATAGAAGATACTTTGTGATGTCATCTTCAGTAGCTGGTGCATTTTTGGTCTTCTCTATTTCTTCTATTGCTGCATCTCTTAATTTTTTGTTATTTCTTTGATCTTCGGCAATGGCTTGACGTTTGTTCGAATCGTTGAGTTCACGAGCGTATTCAATATGTATCTCGGTGTTTTGGTCGATGATGCGTTGACGAAGAAGTTCATTGACAACCTCACGTACTTTATGCAGTGAGCGCATTGCCATAGGATTACGCACCGCGTTGGTCTTTGGTGAGCCAAGTTGCAACACATTGTAGCGAGGGTCTATTTTTGCGTCACGGTAAGTTTCAATTGCGGAAGGTTCATAGAGCTTGTCTTCTTCCTTGATATAGTGCTCCTTTACTAAGGCTTCGTGTAATTGTTCTGGGACGATATTTTTGCTCAATTGATCTAACTTGGCATCTATTGTTGTGATGATGCTCTGGTAGTCGTCCGTTGAAAGGTTTTCGCCAAAGATGTCTGGCATCTTGGCATAAAGATAGGACAAGCAAAAGAGTGTGGAAGAGTCGATGTTAGGTATCCATTCGGAAATACGTTTTTTAGCCGTATTTATTTTGATGTTACCAAAGTCCTTGGTTTGACGTTCTGTTTCGATGACAGCACGACTATAGTGTTGATTGATGACACTGCTGTCGATGCCATAATCTGCTGATAGGATTTTTTGAACATAAGATATTTTTGTGCCAGTGGTCTCTAGGCCATTGATAATATCAAATGCCTTATCTTTTTGACCTATCAATGCAGGCACTTTGGCAAACAAAGCGGAGAAATAGTAGGTGACGCCCATTTCGAGGAATGGCAGGATGGCTCGAATGGCTTTGAGTGAGAGCGAAGCAAATCCTTTGGATAGTTTGATTTCAGCAAAGTTCTGGGCTTTTTCGTCATTGAGGCCTAATTTATCCTTACCCCATTGGACGAGTTTCTCTTCGTCGTTAAAAAAGGAGAGTGCGTTCCAAATCTCGTTCTCGATGTCTTGGCTAGTACGATTTTTGCCGTTTTTGTCTTTATAAAGTGTTGGCAATTGTTCATGGTAGTCGTCGCCAAGGAGATTGCGTAGTTTGGTAATCGTAGGACAGCCAGCCACGCTTTGTGTCATACGATAGTTGAATTTATAAAGTTTATCGCCAGCGTTTTTGTCCTTAATGCATGCGTATTTGCCTTTGCCGGCGATAGCTTTTGCAATGTCTTCAAAATCAAAGTTAGCTTTGCTTTTTCTGTAGAACTGAGATATTGCTTTCTTACGCTCTTCTTCTGTGAGGAAACGGAGTCCTTTGTCATCTGGCCCTTTAACCTTGATATTGTTTAGAACGCTGTACATGCGGAAACGTTCGTAATCGGGATGTGATTCTGCGCAACGTTTTTTCTTTGGTTCTAAAGTGCAGAAACCAACTGTGTGTCGCTGTGATTTAAGTGGACGTTGGAAATAGATGGCACGTTCTAGTGCTTTTTTGAGTTCGTCGGTTAGTCGCTGTTTTTCGCAAATAGCATCAAACTCTTTTTTATAGTGTGCAAGGCGGTCGGTGTAACGTGTACGTAGGCGCACAGTGTTGCCTTGCTCATTATGCAGTTTATAGAAGTATTCGCCAAGATAGGTACATCCAGCCTCTTCCATTTGTTTGGTGAGGTCGGCGATACCTTCTTTTACTTTGCCAGAATTGTCATCGTTGTTTTGGTCAAGACGGTTGCTTAAGAAACCGCGACGTTGAGACAGGTGATACAATGCGCGTCCTAACACGAAACGGTCTTCTTCTTTTTCAAGGTCAAGTTTTTCAGTGAGACAACGATAGCGGCAGTAATACGGGTTCTCCGTTTCATTGGTGCGTTGCCATGCTAAGAATGCTTTGCTTTTAGGGTAGATTTTGTGATTGTTCCACTCTTTGAGGTCCTCTTTTGTGAGTTCTGGACATAGTCCATTGTCTATTAAAACCTTTAACGTTTCGATTTTACGGAGGCGACGACGGAAATAGATACGACGTAAAGCACGATGTTCTCTGCGTTCTGCAGCACGACTAGATTCATTTCCTTTCTCTATTTTTACACCTTCTTGGAAGATGAGACTTCCCTTATCTACAAGTTTATAGGTGTTGTTAGAGTACTTGTCAACGACAGCCCAACCAAGGCTGTTTGTGCCTGTATCCAGGCCTAAAATTCTTTTGATGAAATATTCCATTGTTGTGAAAATTTATTTTGACAAAGTTACTATAAATTTTCTAATAAAAAAATTTTGCAGATTCAAAAAGTTGTAGTACTTTTGCATCGATAAAAATCTACATCTTATCACAATAAGGCTATATGCCGAAGATTTAGGCCTCTCCTCGGAGAGGCTATTTTTGTTTCTATAGGTATTCTGTTCTTCTATACAATGTTTCTTTTGTTTTTGAAAACCTTGCAAAGGTGCTGAAGGATAGTGTGTTAAGTATCTTCTTCTTGCGGCAGAAAAGAAAGGGAGGTGAATGTTTTGATGTGTTCGGCAGAAAAGTTTGGTGGGGGTGGGGGTGAGGATGTAATTTTGCACCGTCATTCAAACGATGATATGTTCGGTCCGGACGAACAGTGAGAACATAATTTATTAACCAACCATTTTTAAAAACACAATTTTTACTATGTCTACTATTTCTTCTGTAAAACGTACCAAGGTTCTACCCCTCAGCTACGTAAAAAACCTCCCTATGGTTTTCGCACCGACCTTCTACGAGAAGGCTACCTCAGTGCTCTCAGCATGCGGCGAAGCATCGCTGGCTAACTTTATCGCTAACTTCGACATGCAAGCTCAGGCTTTCCTTGCCGACATGGAGAAGCTGGCAGTGAGTCCCTCCGAAGAGGTGGTGAGCGAGTTCCAACGCATACAACGTCTCTGGCGTGGCGTGAAAAAGCTGTTTAGGGCTTACAGCTCCAGCTACAACGCCAACGAGGCTGTGCTGGCGCAAAAGGCACTCGCCCTCTATGAGAAGTGCGACAGCCAGTCGACTTTCAAACGTACCAACGCTTCTGCTATGGTGTACAACCTGGTGAACAGCATCTCTGACTCGTGGTCGACCGCCGAACTGCAAGGCTCGTTCCTCCAAGCGTGGCAAACCGACCTCACCACCGCTGCCAATAACTACGCCAACATCTACCAACGTCGCATCGAGAGCGCTTCGCAACGCGCCTTCTTCATCGACCGTCGAGATCAGGTGTTCCGTGCCTTCGAGATTGCCTACCTCGGTCTCTATGCCTTCGCTCTCGACACTAGCGACCAAGGGGCTCTCGACATCTTCGCCGAACTCAATGAACTGATCGTGACCTACACCTCTGTATCGAAAGCTCGTCGCACTCGCATCAGCAACCGCAACCAAGCTGCCGCCGCTGAGGCTGAGGCTCAAGGTTCCGACAGCAATAGTGACACCGAAGTGGCTGACTCTGCCGATGCTTCTGCCGCTGACTCTGACACTGCTGCCGACACTGTCACTGACACTGCTGTGCCAGAGCAATCGCAGGGTGAGACCGTTGTCGATGCCGCTGCTAATGGTGTCGCGAACGAGGGAACTCTCTACGGTTACAACGGCTACGCTGTCGACGACTACGAGGATGACGATAGCAAGGTAGTTGTTAATTAAATCACACCTATAACCATACCATGAACAAACCGAAAACTGATCTTCAACACATCATGGCGTATGCCCTAATTGCCGTCGGACTGGTGCTTCTCTTCGTGGCGCTGATGCTCCCACCAGAGGGGGAGATACACCCTACAGCGCTCACTGCTTTTGGCGAGATTCTCACCTTCGCAGGCACCGTGCTCGGCATGGACTATCACTACCGCAATAAGAGATAACACTATGGTGCGGTGGCACACCATGAGAAACACAAAGAACCCCTGCTTTGTCGTTGCAGGGGTTCGATTTTTCCCTTGTTGACGCGTAAAACAACGACACGCTCTTTTAGGAACTGCTTTACATCGGATGTAATTTCTCCTCTACATTAAAAAAAAAGGGGTGGGGTGGGTGGAATCGTAGAAAAAGGAGTAAATTTGCAGTCTACAAAATACACAGTAATAAAACGCTACATCGACAATGGAAGAACAATATGTTGTTTCGGCACGTAAGTACCGCCCAGCGAATTTTCGCTCTGTGGTGGGACAGCACGCACTGACAGAGACTCTGAAGAACGCCATAGCTAGCAGACATCTTGCACATGCTTATCTGTTCTGTGGACCACGTGGTGTGGGTAAGACGACATGCGCCCGTATTTTCGCCAAAGCCATCAACTGCGAACATCTGACACCAGAGGGTGAAGCTTGCGAACAGTGTGAGTCGTGCCGCGCTTTCAACGAACAACGCTCTTTTAATATCCATGAACTTGACGCCGCATCAAATAACGGCGTGGAGGATATCCGCACGTTGGTCGATCAGGTGAGGATTCCGCCTCAGGTGGGACGATACAGCGTCTACATCGTCGATGAGGTGCATATGCTATCGACAGCGGCGTTCAACGCCTTTCTGAAGACACTTGAGGAGCCACCAGCACACGCTATATTTATTCTCGCAACGACGGAGAAGCATAAGATTCTGCCAACGATTCTGTCGCGTTGCCAGATTTACGATTTCAACCGTATCACAGTGAACGATATGGTGGAATATCTACAGTACGTGGCGAGCAACGAAGGTGTGACTATCGAGAAAGCTGCCTTGAATGTGATAGCCAAAAAGGCAGATGGTGCGATGCGTGATGCTTTGTCGATTTTCGACCAAGTGGTGAGCTTCTGTGGTAAGGAGGTGACCTATAAGATGGTGATTGAAGACCTCAATGTGCTCGACTCGGAGTACTATTTCCGCTTGATTGATATGCTGTTGCAAGGCGACGTGATGCCATCGATGTTGTTGTTGGACGAGGTGCTACGAAAGGGGTTCGATGCGCAACATTTTGTGTCGGGGTTAGCCAGTCATATTCGCGACTTGATGATGAGTCACGACCCACAGACAGTGCAACTGTTGGAGGTGAGCGACGACGTGGCAGTGCAATACGCCGAACAGTCGAAACAATGCTCGCTACAATTTATATTTAAAGCGTTGGAGTTAACGAATAAGTGCTCGTTGGACTATAAGGTGAGTCAGAACAAACGTCTGCTCGTCGAGTTGTTGCTGACACAGTTGTCGCAGATAAATAATCCGTTACAACCTGTTGCGCTGGCAAATAGTACGGCACCTGTTAGTCAGCCTGCCGCCGCACCAAAAACTGCTACGCCAACAGTTCGGGCTACAGTGGCTACGCCAATGGTCGCGGAGTCGGCTACACCATACAAACCAAAACTGAAGCAAATGCCTGTGTTCAATACGGGACGACCGACAGCGATGCCCTCTTCTGCTGTAAAGACGGAGACAACAAAAGAGACGAACACAGCGGAAGCAGCGAAGGGGACAACGACGGCGCAACAACCAGCGGTGGTGATGACGAATGCTTTCGACGATCGCGACCTACGCATAGCCTGGAATGAGGTGTGCGAGGAGGATTTTGTGAAGTCGAGTAACTACTGCTACATGACGATGCGTAACATGGAACCAACTCTTGAGGATGGTTGTTGTGTGTTGACGTTTGCGCATGCCAAACAGCAGGATGCAGTGAAGCAGATTGAAAAGACTGTTTTGAGTCGGCTTCAGGAGAAACTGAAGAACACTACGCTGACGATGAAGATGGTGGTAGACAGTGCGAGTGTGATGAACGAGGTGTTGACGCCTGAACAACATATGAAAAGTATGCGTGAGAAAAATCCCGCCTTTGATGACTTAGTGCGACAACTTCATTTAGAGTTTTTCTGATGAGTTGATGCTACTAAGATGAGATAGAGAGAGGGATGACGCCGATGCGCTCCCTCTCTTTTTTGTTACGTGATATTGTCGCTGTTGACCATTAGAGATAAAAAAACAGACGGCATTCCACAAGGGGAGACCGTCTGTTCGAATCTATTGGATGTGTAAAGTGTTACTCTTCAACTTTCAGCCATTTGTCGAGCCATTCGAAGAAGGTGCGTTGCCAGAGAATGCCATTCTGTGGTTGCAGTACCCAGTGATTTTCGTCAGGGAAGATGAGTAGTTCGGCAGGAACGCCACGAAGTTTTGCGGCGTTGAATGCTGCCATGCCTTGCGATGCGAGAATGCGGTAGTCTTTCTCACCGTGTATGCAGAGGATTGGTGTATCCCATTTGTCAACAAAGAGGTGTGGCGAGTTGGCGTAGGTGCGCAGTGTCGTGGCTGTCTTTTCCCAATAAGCGCCGCCGAGGTCCCAGTTGACAAACCACATCTCTTCGGTTTCGAGATATTGTTGGTCGAGGTTGAACATGCCGTCGTGAGCGATGAATGCTTTGAAGCGTTTCTCGTGGTGACCAGCGAGCCAGTAGACGGAGAATCCGCCGAAGCTTGCGCCAACACATCCGAGGTGGTCGGTGTCGACGAATGGTTCTTTTGAGAAGGTGTCGATGGCGGTTAGGTAGTCTTTCATACATTGTCCACCATAGTCGCCGCTGATGGCTTCAAGCCATTCTTGTCCGAAGCCGTAGAGGCCACGGCGGTTTGGTGCTACGATGATGTAGTCGTTGGCTGCCATCATTTGGAAGTTCCAACGATAGCTCCAGAATTGGCTAACAGGACTTTGTGGGCCGCCTTCGCAGTAGAGCAGGGTTGGGTATTTTTTCGAAGCGTCGAATTTTGGGGGATAGATGATCCATACGAGCATTTGTTTGCCATCGGTGGTGGTCATCCAACGTTCTTCCACTTTACCCATCTCAAGTTGTGAGAGGATGTGTTCGTTTTCGTGTGACAGTTGTACTTGGTCGCCTGTCTCGATGTTGATGGCGTAGATTTCGTTAGGCATGCTCATGCTGTGACGCACGCCGATGAGGCCTTCGTTGGCGAGTAAGATTTGTTCGTAGTCGTGTGTGCCTTCGGTGATTTGGCGGAACGATTTGTCGGCGATGTTGCAGATATAGATTTGTGTGGTGCCATGTTGTACGCTGGTGAAATAGATGCCATTGCTTTGTGGTGTCCACACGAGAGTAGCGACGCTTTGGTCGAAGTCGGCAGTCATATCGATGCGTTCTTCGGTGTTGAGGTTCATGACGAAGAGGCGGTTTTTATCGCTTTCATAGCCGTCGTGTTCCATGCTCTCCCAAGCTATCATAGTGCCGTCGGGTGAGAATGTTGGGTTGATGTCGTAGCCCATCATGCCTTCTGAGAGGTTTTTGATGGTGTGGTTGGAAGCGACGTCGTAGAGGAAGATGTCGGAGTTGGTTGACTCGGCATAGTCTTTGCCTGTTTTCTTACGGCATGTGTATGCGATTTGTTTGCCGTCGGGCGAGAAAGCGAGTTGCTCAACGCCACCGAATGGTTTCATTGGGCATTCGTAAGGTTCGCTGTCGAGCATGTCGCGACCGTTGCTGAGTTCGGTGCCGTTGAAGTCGTAGAGGAAAGGATGAGGCACTACGTCGGTCCATTCGTCCCAGTGTTTGTACATCAAATCGGTGACGATGCGTCCTGACGATTTGTCGAGGTCGGGATATTTGTCAGCCACTGTTTCGCCGTATTTCACGTCGGCAATGAGGATGACATGTGTTTCGTCGGGTGAGATGAGGAAGTCGTTGATGCCGCCTTCGTGTTGGCTGATTTGTCGGCGTGCTGTGCCATCGACATTCATTTCCCAAAGTTGCATCTCGCCGCTTTCAGCGCACATGAAGGCGATTTTCTCACCATTTTTGATGTAGCGTGCACCGTATTCGTTGCCAGCGGTCTTGGTGATTTGTACGGGATTGCTACCGTCGATGTTGGCGGTGAAGATTTCGCGGTTGCCCTTGTTTTCGGGGATACTGTAGTAGCTTACTCCGTAGAGCAGTTGTTTTCCGTCGGGCGATACTTGTACGTCGCCGAGTCGACCAAACGACCAGAGTATTTCTGGTGTCATGCGACCATTCTCGGCTGTGATTTCGTGGCGGCCGATGATGTTGGCGTCATCGTTGTTAACGTCTTGCTTTGCGGTGTCGTTGCCTTGTCCACATGCTGTGAGACATGCTGCGATTGTCAGCATAGATAAGATTTTTGTTGATTTCATTGTTCTTTGACGTATTGTTACAATTTATTCTTTGCTGGATTTGTTATTAAAGCGCAAAATTACGCATTATTCGTCTTTTATCGGTTATGTCGTTTTCGAAAGTTTTGCTGAAACGAGAAAAAGAGCCAAAGCACGATGCTTTGACTCTTTAATGATAAATGAACTAAACGTGTTATTTTAGAGTTTTGGACCTGCGTTGATGAGTGCTTTACCTGCTTCGTTGCCTTCGTATTTTGTGAAGTTTTTGATGAAGCGTCCAGCGAGATCTTTGGCTTTTTCTTCCCAAATATTATTGTCGGCATAGGTGTCGCGTGGGTCGAGAATCTTAGAGTCGACACCAGGTAATTCTGTAGGAACTTCGAAGTTGAAGTATGGAATTTGTTTGGTTGGTGCGCTAAGAATAGAGCCGTTGAGAATGGCGTCGATGATGCCTCTTGTGTCGCGAATAGAAATGCGTTTGCCTGTGCCATTCCAACCGGTGTTTACTAAGTAGGCTTTAGCGCCGCTTTGTTCCATGCGTTTTACCAGTTCTTCGGCGTATTTTGTTGGATGAAGTTCCAAGAAGGCTTGTCCGAAGCATGCGGAGAATGTTGGTGTTGGTTCGGTGATGCCGCGTTCGGTGCCTGCCAGTTTTGCAGTGAAACCAGAGAGGAAATAGTATTTTGTTTGTTCTGGTGTCAAGATGCTTACTGGTGGAAGTACGCCGAAAGCATCGGCAGAGAGGAAGATGACGTTTTTAGCTGCTGGGCCGTGTGAGATTGGTTTTACAATCTTTTCGATATGGTTGATAGGGTAGCTAACACGTGTGTTTTCTGTCACGCTTTTGTCGGTGAAATCTATTTTACCATTTGCATCGACGGTGACGTTTTCCAACAGTGCGTCGCGACGGATTGCACGATAGATATCTGGTTCTGATTCTTTGTCGAGGTTGATGACTTTTGCGTAGCAACCGCCTTCGAAGTTGAATACGCCATTATCGTCCCATCCGTGTTCGTCGTCGCCAATGAGCAAACGTTTTGGATCTGTAGATAGTGTTGTCTTGCCGGTGCCAGAGAGTCCGAAGAAGATGGCGGTGTTTTCGCCATTCATATCGGTGTTGGCAGAGCAGTGCATAGATGCGATTCCTTTCAATGGAAGGTAGTAGTTCATCATTGAAAACATACCTTTTTTCATTTCGCCACCGTACCAAGTGTTGATGATAACTTGTTCGCGTGTGGTGGTGTTGAATGCAACGCATGTTTCGGAGTTTAGTCCGAGTTCTTTATAGTTTGCAACAATGGCTTTTGATGCGTTGTAGACCACAAAGTCCGGCTCAAAGTTTTTCAGTTCTTCGTTGGTTGGGCAGATGAACATATTTTTCACGAAGTGTGCTTGCCATGCTACTTCCATGATGAAACGTACGGCCATGCGTGTGTCGGTGTTGGCACCACAGAAAGCGTCGACTACATAGAGTTTTTTGCCAGAAAGTTCTTTCTTTGCAATTTCTTTTACGTTAGCCCATACTGCTTCGCTCATGGGGTGGTTGTCGTTTTTGTATTCTGGGGTTGTCCACCATACTTTATCGTGCGAATTTGCATCGTCAACGATATATTTGTCTTTTGGTGAACGGCCGGTGAATACACCAGTCATGACATTAACTGCGTCGAGCTCTGTGAGTGTTCCTTTTTCAAAGCCTTCGAGGTTATTGTCCATTTCATCGTTGTATAGCATGTCGTAGGAAGGATTATATATAACTTCCTTGACGTTTTCTATACCATACTTCTTTAAATCAACGTTACTCATATTTAGTTGTATTACTTTAGTTCTTGCTTAAAAGCCAATTTTTAGGCATTGCAAAGATAAATCCAATTGGCGAATATTTACGTTTATTTGCAGAAAAAAATCATTAATTCTTTTATTGAAAGTAAGTAGCGGATAATCAATAAAATAGACTTTGATTGACTTGTTTTTTAGATGGAATAGCCTTCTGAGTTGTGTTAAAGTATATAAATAAATGTGTGTGTGTATTAATTGGTAAGGTTTGGTGACTGACGTCTCAAAAAAAAGCAGAAACAACATGATGCTGTTTCTGCTGAAGTAGAATATGATGTTGAGTGATTTTTTCTTTTGAAAATGTTTTGTTGGTTATCCGATTTCTTTTTTGTGTAGGATTTTGCTGTAATAAACGGGGAAGATGTTTTGTGGTGCTAATGTTAGAGGCGTGTGCATGCTGTTATATATTTATGAGTGCTTTGCTATTGTTAATAGCTTGGATTATTTTATTTATCAAGACTTTGATTGATTTGTTCGATATAATCAAGCACTTCTTCTCTGCCTATCATTTTTTCTGATGATGTGATGAAAATTGGTGGTAATTCTTCCCATTCTTCAAGAAGTTTTTGTTTGTAGGTGTGCACATTTCCCATGAGTTGGCTATGCGACAGTTTGTCTGCTTTTGTGAATACGATGGAGAATGGTACACCGTTTTCTCCTAGCCAAGTAATAAAATCAGTATCAATGGTTTGTGGTTCGTGTCTGCTATCAATAAGCACGAAAAGATTCGTGAGTTGTTCTCTTTTTAATATGTAGCTTTCGATGATGCGCTTTAATTCTTCGCGTTGCTCCTTG
>JAUNIJ010000173.1 GCA_030523485.1 Bacteroidales bacterium | reverse complement strand
TTGGAAATCAACAACAAAACAACCGATAACATCCACACCGATTGTAGAGAATGGCGTGTTGTATGTTGGTTGCAACGATGGCAGTTTTAAAGCTTTCGATTTGGCAACAGGCAATATGAAGTGGGAAACAACCGGCATAGTTGGTAATATCGACTGCAAAGCAACTATCTCTCAAAATAAAATATTCTTTACCACATGGGCAGGTATGATTTATGGCTTAAATCTTGCCGATGGAACTATAGCTTGGCAATATCAATTTAACGACAATACAGTTGGCATGAATAATCCTACTGTGGTGAACAACATGATAGTTTTGAATGCACATGGTAAAATTCATGCCTTAGATGTAAAAGATGGTAACGTAATGTATACTTCCGAATCAATTCAAGCAAAAGGTACAATTGCTTACAACGAACAAAGCAACACAATCGTTACTTATTCCACAGCCGACACACTCTATGCTTATCAATGTCAAACAACAACATTAAGTAAAAAATGGATGTGCAACACTCAGTGTGGCGAGTTTAAAAACAATGATCAGCCAACAGTGAATGATGATGTGATTGTGGTAAGTGGTAAAAATGGTGAATTATCTGCCGTCAACGTTACAGATGGTAGTTTGTTGTGGCGTCATAAATATGGTAATTGCTTGACCCATGTGACAAGTTTCGCAAAAAATAAGTGGGTGATTACAACAAGCAACGGTGATGTTGCCATGTTATCGTTTGAATAATTCTTTTTTTAGTGCATGAAGCATAGACTTACTTATATATTTCCTCTTATTCTCATGGCATGTCTGCTTTCGGGATGCAGTGTAACCCGAAAATTACATAAAGCAGATATGAAGTATGAGAATGGCGCTTATCATGCCGCTGCCGAAGAATATAAGAAAGCCAAAAAGAAACTCAAACCCAAACAGAAACCGATTCGTGCAGAAGTAAATTATAAAATTGGTGAGTGCTATCGTCGTACAGCAAATTGGAGCAAAGCTTCTCGTGCCTACAATTCTGCTATCAGAGATAAATATGCCGACCCAATACTTTATCTAAATGCGGCGTTATGCTATCACGCACAAGGAAACTATGCCAGTGCTATTAATTGTTACCAATTATATTTAGAAAGCGACGCAAAAAATTCACTCGCTCTTCAAGGATTACAAAGTGCACAGACCTCAGCAGAACTACTGGCACAACGTACACGCTATGTCGTAAAACCAGCAACATTTTTAAATTCACGCAGTAATTCTGACTTCTCAGCAGCATATATAGGAACAGATACCAACACAATAGTGTTCACTACCAATCGTGCATTACCTAAAACAAAAGCAAATAAACGTGAAGTAAGTCAGGTGACAGGTGCAGCTCATTTCAACCTTTTTACAACCAAAAGAAATAAATCGGGAAAATGGGAAAAACCTCTTCCTTTGGAAGGAAATTTCAACACGGAAGGTGATGAAGGCGCATTATGTTTCTCTGCCGACGGAAAAACAATGTTTTTAACACGCTGTGCTGGTGGTGAACGTCAAGCAGAAATATTGAAATCGGACCGAAGCGGCGGCGAATGGCGCGAACCTGTTCCGCAACAACTATTTGTTGATAGCACCATAACAGTTGGTCATCCTGCTCTATCGATATCTGGCGACACGCTCTTTTTTGTCTCGGATGCACCCAAAGGATTCGGAGGAAAAGACTTGTGGATGTGTATGCGACTAAGTGATGGAAAGTGGGGCATCCCGGAAAATCTAGGTGCTGCAATCAATACTTCAGGCGATGAGATGTTCCCTACGATTCATCCCAATGGTACCTTATATTTTTCGTCTAACGGACATGATGGCTTAGGTGGTTTAGATATTTATAAAGCAACACGCACAAAAGATGGATCGTGGGTTGTGTCAAATCTAATGGCACCAATCAATTCCTTTGCTGATGATTTTTGCATTCATTTTGATACTGATAAGGATGCTGGCTTTTTCTCTTCTTCAAGAGGACAAAAACGGGCCATTGATAA
>JAUNIJ010000051.1 GCA_030523485.1 Bacteroidales bacterium | reverse complement strand
GTTTCGTGCATCGCCACAAGAAACTATTTTCAGCGTAAAAAGTTTCGTGCATCGCCACAAGAAACTATTCTTGGCGCACGCCATCTCAAGACGCCACAAAGCAAAGCGCCACTAACACAGCACGTTTCGCAAACTTAACAATTATTAACACCTTGATATTGCATCACCAAATATTTATCCATTATATTTGCCTCGAAGCCCGTTGCAACTGACGGTAAAAAATCGGAAACCGTAACATAATGAAACGTATAGAGTTGATTTGCGCTATGACAAATAATGACACACTATTTTTCGCTCCTCTCACGAAAAAAATGACGTTTTGATGTTACTACCGACCACCACCAATGCCAACAGGCTCATCGACCATTAAAATCGTTAACCATCTAAAAAACAGCAACATTAACAATGTCAACATCATTCAATCTACAGCAACTCCATCAAGGAAGCATCCTGTTGCCGTTCTACGAGTACGGCGTGAGTGCTGGTCTGCCCAAGGAGACGCCAGCCTCCAACAACGCCACCATCGAGGTCCCGTCCATCCTCGTTGCCAACCCCGAGACCACCTACGTCGGTGTCGTCAGCGGCGACTCGATGATCGGTGCGGGTCTCGACACCGGCGATTACATCTTCGTCGACACCTCGCGTGTGCCACATAATGGCGACGTCGTCTCCGCCATGGTCAATGGCGAGCAGCTCGTGAAATATTTCGTTCGCGACACCGACGGCACCGTGCGTCTCATCCCTGCCAACCCACGCTACGAAGAACTCGTGGTGACGCCCTCCGACGACCTCGTGGTGCAAGGTGTCGTGGTGCAGGTCATGAAGCGCATCAGGCGTTACCAGTCGACCTTGCGTCCGTTAGGCGCCGAGCAGTGTAACATACGCATCGAGCGCAGTGGCAGGGTGGTGTTACCCTTCACCCAGTGCTTCGTCGACCCCACACTCATCCCCACCCTCATGCCCGTCTTTCACGCCCTCATCGACCCCGTGAAAGGCAAGCGTGTCGCCATGGTCATACAGTGTGCCATCGAGATGGGCCTCATCTCGCGCCCCTCCTTCGGACAGCTCAAACGGGAGTTCCCTGGCATCGGCGTAGCCTCCTCCTTCTCCGGTTGGGTCGACTACCCCCATTTCTACCCCGAAGACAAAGAAGCCATCAAGACCCGCTTCACCGCCGCACTGCAAGCACACCCCACAAAAACGTCTAACCCCCGTAAGTCGCACCAATAACACGAACAGAAGACAAACAAAGAGCCCCCTTTTTCCTCCTATCCACCGCAACGAAAATCCCACCCAACAACATGACTTTCTTAGATTTTATGTATCTTTGCAATGTCAATGGATGGAGGGGGCTTATGAGAAAGGGAATACAGGCAAATGACTGGCCGAGGAACTTGGAAAGTCCTTACCTCCGTCAGCAAGTGGTGCAAGAACTCGGCACAGCCGGACCTGAAGACACTTGCTCAAATAGCAAAATGCTTAAACGTAAAGGTCGCTGACCTTATCAAAGAACCAAAAGAATAATATGGCAAACACTTTCACTATAACTTGCTACGGCAAGACGAAGACCTACTCTGAAAGGCAGAGGAAAAGATAACGGAAAGATGCTGAATCCTGAATTCATAAACTATACCCGTGACGAGTATGGCACCACGACAGGTGCTTCCAATAGCTACATAAAGGCTATTGAGATACTCGATGACATCTTCCTGCAGGAGGATGTGTTCGGTATGCATGGGCTGTCTGTCAGTTATCTGACAGATGTTTCGGTTGTTGAAAGGTTGAAAGTCTTTGTCCGCCAACAGGAGGGTGCTTTCCGCAGAGGAGATGAGTCTATCTTCAGACTGGGACGCCCCAACCAACAGAGCTACCCGAAATCGCGTTTCTGCTCTGCGGCAGTATCTCTCCTGCTCCGCTTTGCCCAGCATCAACAGGAGATGAACGAAGCCGATGCCGTTGTGGCGCAAATAGCACGACCTACGGCACAGAAGATTGGCAAAGCTCTGCTACAGTATTTTGACCTAACGCGTGAGGGCACAGACGAGACCTCACAGGTAAAGATACGCAAGGGACAGTCATACTTCCGCAGAATGGTGCTGGCAAACTACAACAACGAATGCTGCATAACTGGCTTGAATGTCCCCCAGTTGCTTCGTGCCTCGCACATCGTGGCATGGGCTGATGATCCGAAGAACCGCATGAACCCCGAAAACGGCTTATGCCTCTCCGCCACCTACGATGCCGCATTCGACCAGCACCTCATCTCCTTCGACGACGACTACCGCATGATTGTCTCGCAACATATAAAGGACTACTATACGGCCGACATCACCAAAGAGTATTTCCAAAAACGAGAAGGACAAAAACTGACAATTCCCACACAATTCCTCCCCGACAAAAAGCTTATGGAGAAGCATAGGGAGAAGATGGTGGGGTAAAAAATTAACAGCATGAAACTGACAGAAGGAACATACGAGAACCTTATTACCGCAGGCTTGCGGCAGGATATGTTGGTGGCCAACGATGGTGGACTCGTGTGCAAACAAGAGGATATAGACGGAGCTGAGGCACCTGCCATGCTGACGGAACATCTGAGCAAGATTATCCGCAATAGACTGTCGGATGAGAATCTTTCGGAAAAGGAACGCGCCGATTTCGCTAACCGACTAATTGACTTTCTCAGCGAGGATAATGAAGAAAAGATTGCCGATGAACGACAGATGCTGTCGGCTGTTATCTCATCAGAACACGAGGCGAGGTTAAAGGCGACTGGCGGCACGATCGTCCGTCCACAGACCGGATTTCGCACAAGCAACCTCTTCACTGGCGGTCAGAGCCATGTGCCACTAAATACCGAGATAGAACGCGACATAGAGAGCGCCGACCGTATCAGTCTCATTGTCTCATTTCTAAAACTCTCGGGCATTAACCTTATCTACGACCATCTCAAGCGTTTCTGTAGTCGGCCGGGACATAGACTGCGCATCATCACAACAACATACTGTGGCGTAACGGACGCAAAGGCCGTGGAACGTCTTGCCGCCCTGCCCAACACTGAGATACGCATATCATACAACACGGAGATAGAACGTCTGCACGCCAAATCGTATATCTTCGAGCGCGACTCGGGATTCAGTACTGCATATATTGGATCCAGCAATCTCTCGAAATCAGCCCAGACGGACGGTTTAGAATGGAACATCCGAGTGACGAATGTTGAGAATCCACACATTATCAAGACAGCCCTCGCCACTTTCAACCTCTACTGGAATAGTCACAATTTTGAGGACTACAGTGTCGGTGGTATAGAAAAACTATATTCTGAGCTTAAAAAAGAACGTAACCCGAACAATGTCAAGACATTGCTTACAAAGTACTCCATCTTACCACACCAGAAGCAGATTCTCGACCGTCTTATTGTGGTACGCGAGGCAGGCGTAAGGCGCAACCTCATAGTCGCTGCTACGGGTACGGGAAAAACGGTTATCTCAGCCTTCGACTATCAGCTGTTTGCCGAAAAACACCCCGACAGATGCCGACTGCTCTTTGTCGCACACCGCCAGGAGATTCTCAACCAGGCGCTGAGCACCTACCGCAGCGTGCTCATGGATGCCAACTTTGGCGATGTGTGGGTGGGTAACCAGAGACCTGTTGGTGGCATCGACCACCTATATGTGTCGGTACAGACATTCAACTCGAAGTACGAAGAAATCTTTTCCACCCTTCCAGCTGATTACTACGACTATATTGTCATTGACGAGGCACATCACCTCGTAGCCGACAGCTACCGCAAGATACTCGATAAGTTTACTCCGCAGTTGCTCGTCGGACTGACAGCTACGCCGGAGCGTATGGATGGCGTGAGTCTGTTGCCAGACTTCTGCAACCAGATAAGTGCCGAGATACGTTTGCCCAAGGCACTTGACGAGGGATTGCTCACTCCATTCCAGTATCTCTGCATCAGCGACAACACCGACCTCACAGAAGATGATCTGATGCAAGGGAATAAGTATGTCGCGACGAAACTGACGGAACGCCTGTGTAATGAAGAACGTGTTGGATTGATAATAGACCGCTTGCGATATTATCTTGCCGACGAGATGGTGTGCAAGGCTCTTGGCTTCTGTGCCACGAAGCAACATGCACGGTTCATGGCCGATAGCTTCAACACCAACGGCATGCGTGCCGCCTATCTCACGTCCGATAACGATAACGAGCGCCATGAACTGAACCACAAGCTGGCAAAGGGCGAGATAAACTACCTCTTCGTCGTGGATATCTTCAACGAGGGTGTGGATATTCCCGCCGTTGACACTGTGCTCTTCCTGCGCCCGACAGAGTCGCTGACCATCTTCATGCAACAACTGGGTCGAGGACTACGCCTGCATCCAGGCAAACAGCAGCTGACGGTGTTTGACTTCGTGGCACAGTTGAACAAGAAATACGACTTTGCGAGCCGTTTCCGCAGTCTGATGACACGTACGGACAAGAGCCTTGTGGACCAGATAAAGAATGGCTTCACGTTCCTTCCACGAGGCTGCACCATACACATGGAGGAAAAGGCTCAAGAACATGTACTGCAAAATATCAAGGCAGCCGTGTATAACCGCAGACGCTTGGTGCAGGAGCTCAGGGGCTACACCCATGAGCCGACACTCTGCGAGTTCATCGAAAACAACGGACAGGACATCAGGCTGATATACAAAGCGGGCTCGTGCTGGTCGTTGCTGAAGCGTGAGGCGGGACTGTGCTCCTATACTGACGATGAGAATACACGTCGTTTTGAAAAAGGCATTGGCAATCTTGTCCATGCCAACAGCCTTGCTTACCTGCAGTTCATAAAGAAGATAGTGAGCACAGACTATAACGCTCGTGATAACGACGCTCGCGAGCAGGCCTTCGCCGTCATGCTTTATTACGCACTCTTTGGCGACAAAATATCACGCCTCGGGTATACATCCATCAGCGAGGCTTTTCGATGTTTTCGAAGGTATGAGGTATTTGTCGACGAAGTGAAGGAAATCGTTGACTATCTTTCATCAAATATCGAGCAGAAGACATTTGCCGTTGGCGAGGGAATGCCACTGGCACTGGAGCAATATGGATGTTACACACGCGAAGAGGTGTTCGCCATCTTCGGACTACAGAATGCCGAGAGAAGGATGCAAGGCTCGGTTGCCGGAGTGTTCAACATAGAGGAACTGAACACCGAACTCTTCTTCGTCACGTTGAACAAGTCGGACAAGGACTTCTCACCCACAACAATGTACGATGACCATGTGGTGAGCGAAAGCATCTTCCATTGGAAGTCGCAAAACACCGACAGCCATCAAGGACGAGGACGACGGTTTGTGGAGCAGAAGACAAACGGCAAGAAGTTTCTGCTCTTCGTACGAGAGTATAAAAAAGATGGTTATGGGAACACGTGCCCGTTCCTGTGCTTCGGCCTGGTGGATTATATTGAGTCGCATGACGACAAACCTATGAGCATCGACTGGCGCACTCACCATACCATCATGCCACAATTTGTATCTGCTGTATAACTATGAATTCAACGAAAACCATACATGTTGCCGCTGCCATCATCATCCATGACGGACGGGTCTTTGCCACACAGCGGGGATACGGCGAATGGAAGGACTGGTGGAAGTTCCCTGGCGGGAAGATAGAACAGGGCGAGACGCGCGAAGAGGCACTCAGACGGGAGATACACGAGGAACTGGACAAGGAAATATAGATAAAAACACAGGGCATGGATGGTTTTCCATGCCCTGATGGTAGTTGAGGGTGTGTTCTTTGTATGGAACGGACAATACTTTATTTATAGATGGAGGTTGATGACAGCAAAAGACTAATAGCCTAAGATCTTCAGCATGCTGCGGTAGCTCTGCTCTTTGGCAAATAGTTTTGTGGTGTATTCTCCGTCTTTGTCTCGGTCGATAACGACTAACTTAGGGCCAGGAATCAAGCAGTGCTGGATGCCACCGAAGCCACTCAACTCCTCCTGATAGGCACCCATGTGGAAGAATCCGACATACTGTTCGTCTTCGCGTTGCGACATCTTAGGCATGAAGACGGCGTTAGAATGCGCTTCGGCGTTGTAGAAGTCCTCACTGTCGCACGTCAGTCCACCCATGTGTACACGCTCGTATTCCTTATCCCAGTTGTTGACAGCCAACAAGACGTAGCGTTGGTCGATGGCCCAGGTGTCGGGCAAGGTAGTCATGAAGGAGCTGTCGATCATGTCCCAAATCTCACGGTCGTTCTGTTGCTTTTGGTTGATGACAGAGTACAGCATTGCGCCACTCTCGCCTACGGTGTAGGAGCCGAACTCAGTGAATATGTTCGGTTCGGGGACGCCAGCATTTTGACAGATGGACTGAATCTGCGCCACGATTTCTTCAATCATGTATTCGTAGTCGTACTCGAAATCAAGATGTGCTTGGATAGGTAACCCGCCACCAATGTTAAGACTGTCTAACTCCGGACATATCTTCTTCAGCTCGCACCAGAGGTTAACAGCTTTACTTAGTTCGTTCCAATAGTAGGCGGTGTCGCGAATGCCTGTATTGATGAAGAAGTGCAACATCTTCAACTCTATCTTTGGGTTGTTCGCGATGTTTTCTTTACAGTATGGCACAATATCATTGTGACGAATGCCGAGACGCGAGGTATAAAAGTCGAACTTTGGTTCTTCCTCAGCAGCCAAGCGAATGCCTACTTTGACAGGTTTATCGGTTGGGAAATTGAACAAGCCAAGCTCAGACTTATTATCTAATATAGGTATCACGTTGGTGAAACCGAGTTCGATCAGGTGTTCGATGTTTTCTACGTACTGCGGACGTTTGTAGCCGTTGCAAATCACATAGGTATCAGGTTTCAGCACACCAGTTTCATACAACGATTCAAGAATGTTGATGTCGAAAGCGGAGGATGTTTCGAGGTTGACACCATTTTTCAGCACCTCTTCCATGACAAACGAGAAGTGAGAGCTCTTGGTACAGTAGCAGTAGTTGTAGCTACCTTTATAATCTACTTTTGCCATAGCCACGTTGAACATACGACGGGCTTTCTGGATGTTTTCGCCTATTTTAGGCAGATAGCTTAGACGCAAAGGGGTGCCATATTGCTTGATGACATCCATCAATGGAATACCAAACCAATAGAGTTCGCCATCCTCGATGGTAAACTCGTCATTAGGTACTTCGAAAGCTTGTTGAATGAGGTCGATGTACTTGTTTTTCATTTTCGAATTTCTATTTTCTGCTTTTGTTTGACATTTTTAGTTAGGCAATCCGACGAATTCACTTCAACAAGCCGACAACCAATGTAAGTTCTCCGGATGTCATTTTTTTACCCAAAGTAATTCACTCGGATTCACGAAAAGTTCACATTTCGAACCGACTGCAAAGATATATTGTTTCTATCAATAATGACACATTATTTACACCAAAATTAAAATCTATACATACAGCGCTCTTACACCATACAACACTCTGATTACTAAAAGATTTCGAACACACACGCACATCATTTACAACAGCACGCCCAAACGCTACGGCTTCGAAATCATCAGGTTGTGTCTCTATCGACCATATTTATTTGTGAGAAGAGACTGCGATGCGCACAAAAAAATCCGAATGCAAAGTATTGCATTCGGACCATTGAATAACTATAAAAAGAAATCGACTTACTTACTCATTTCAAGCATGCGCAAGATTGGTCGCACAGCTTCTTCGCGAATAGCTTCATCGACTATGATTTCAGGTGTCTCGTTTTTCAAGCAGTCGTAGATTTTCTGCATGGTGTTCAGACGCATGTATTTACATTCGTTGCAACCGCAAGTACTATCGACAGGAGGCACTGGTATGAATCGTTTGTTTGGACTGCGTTTCTGCATTTCATGCAAGATGCCGCTTTCGGTAGCCACGAGGAATTCCTGGTCGTCGCTTTCAGTAGCATAGTTAAGCAGTGCCTGTGTTGAGCCAACGACATCGGCAAGAATCAACACCGTGTTTTTACACTCCGGATGTGCCAAGACTTTAGCATTCGGATGCTCTTTCTTCAGCTGTACGAGGTGATCGACAGAGAATTGTTCGTGTACGTGGCAAGCGCCATTCCAGAGCAACATATTACGTCCGGTGATGGAGTTGATGTAACCACCGAGGTTTCTATCAGGACCAAAGATGAGCTTTGCATCTTGTGGGAATTGTTCGACAATTTTGCGTGCGTTGGTTGATGTCACTACCACATCGGTAACGGCTTTCACAGCGGCAGTGGTGTTGACATAAGAAATGACGGTGTGGTCGGGATGAGCTTTCACAAACGCTTCGAATTGGTCGGCAGGACAGCTGTCAGCCAATGAGCAACCTGCATTCATGTCGGGCACCAACACTTTTTTATCTGGGCAAAGAATCTTAGCGGTCTCACCCATGAAATGAACACCGCACATCACGATGATGTCAGCATCGGTTTTTGCTGCTTGTTGAGCCAACGCAAGACTATCGCCAACGAAATCGGCGATATCTTGAATATCACCAGTTTGGTAATAGTGTCCCATAATGATTGCGTTTTTTTCCTTGCGCAATCTGTTAATCTCTCTTACGAGTTCTTCGTGTTCCATTTTGTTAGTATTTTTTTTGCGATGCAAAGGTAGTGCAACTTTTTGACATTAGAAAGATTAGCGAAACGTTTCTTATGGTCTGAAAAGAAGCGACATACCAACTCGACAAATCTTAATACATAATTAATGTATCAACATCGTAGGTAAGATTCAAATCGTACTCAGAGGTCCACGAACCACTTTTAATGGTGAGATGATAGACACCAGGAGCAGCATCTTTTAGTGTTGCAACGGCATCGAAGTTACACTCACAATCGGCCCTTGCATTGCCTGTGACATGTTCTACGATTCGCAAATCATTGTCGACCGATCGGAAGTCAGCACGCACATGTCTCTCACAGTTTTCAAAGAAATGATGAGTAATCTTGTAGTTATTTTCTCCGATATGCTGAGCACGCACATAAGAGAGAAACGGATTTTCCTGTAATACAGAATCATTGTTGGCATTTAATGCCACGACATTAGAAGAGTTACCGTGACAATCGATTACTTCGATAGTGTTGCTTGATGTGTTATTCTCACAGGCGGAGAAAGCGATAAGAGCAAACAACAGAGCACTCAACATTAGCATGTGTTTTTTCATACGACCTCCATTTTAAATGTGATACAAAAAAGCCGCAATATTTCTACTACGGCTTTTATTAAGATATACTTTAATTATTGTGGTATTGAAGTAGCATCGTATTCTACATGAATAGTGATGCCTTTGCTGTCGCCTTGTTTGTGGAAGAAGTAGTTGATGGTGTAGATAACAGCATTAGCTGGTGTGAGGTGAGCGTAGAACTCAGTTTCTGTTTTGCTGATATTATCAGAGAAAGTCTGAGTTGCTTCGCCGTTACCAGGCACACATTGTGACAAGCAAAGTTCGTCGGTAGCGCCGTCGACGATGATACGTTCTACATCAACGTCTAAGGTGAAATCGTCGTCGATGAGTTTCACGATTTTGCCATCAAAAGAGAGTTGACCAGTCATTTCGTTAAAGTCGGACACGGTGATAGTCATGCCATCAGTAGCTTTTACGAATTGACCATCTTTTTGAACTTGGATTTCAAAAGGATCAGTTTCCACGATAGGATTTGGTTCGTCGCCGCAAGCAGCGAACAGAACTGTTACGAGTCCCATAAGGACCATTGAGAAATACTTTTTCATATGCTAATTGATATTTTGTTTTGTTTGTTTTTATGACGTTTAAAATCATTGTTTCGTTGCAATGATGTTGCGACGAGTTATTCTGTTGCAGCCACAACAGGCACTTGTTTAACGGTAAGCACCTCTTTCGTTTGTTTGTCGATCAAGACAGCTACGACGTTGCAGTTATTAGCTACCCAGCCGTCTTGAAGGGTGAATGTTGTGTCGTACGACGAAGGATTTTCAACCGTGGGTACGGTGATATCGACGCCCCACTCTGGAGTTACAGCAGCACGGAACACGTGGTTGTGTACATACTCTGGATTTGGTTCGCTTCCTTCTAATTGTAATCCTACGATATTGTCTTCTGTGATCCAGAGAATCAGGCTGACATTGTCGATGATGTCGGCATCACTCTCGGCAGAAACAGTTGTTTGTATTGTAAGGTCGTTATTAGCTGCTGTTACTTGCAATGCCAACTGCGCTACTTGATTGAGTTGTCGACGTTCAGAAACGCTCGAAGCCCAGAGGTTACGGTCGAGAAGATACGAGCCATTAAATTCGTGGAAGTCGATGACGCCAATAGGGAATGAAACAGGTGAACCGAAATGGGTCCAATAGACGCCAGCTGCTTCGGTGCGGAAATCGAGCGCTGTACCGCTTGGCACGGTCCATGTTGAACCGTCAGGATGCATGCCAACAACGACGAGATTGTCGCCATGAAGGTCTAACAGTTGATGTGCTACTTTGGCAGCATCGGGACAGTTGACACATTTCCAGCCAGTGAATTCAACGAGTAGCACCGATTTAGTGCCGTAGTCTATCTCACCATGAATAATGCGTTCGTCTTCAGGAATTACGGTACAACTTGCTACGAATAAGAGGCAACAAGCTACGATAAGCGATAGGAAATTATGTTTCATGATTTAGTTCCTTTGTTAGAAGTTGACATTATAAGAGATGTTTAAGCCTTTGCTGGCAGGCACATAGCGGCAGACACCACCAGAGCAGTTGTAGCCTGCACGTGTGCGTCCGTACGACAATTGTATACGATGTGATTTCCATGTATAGGCAGCAGCAACCATATAATAGTGCAGTTTGGTGGTGCCAGCGTTATACATGTCGCTTACCGACAACATCAGCGATTGGAACAACGACAACTCATAGAGTCCATAGAGCCATGAACCTTCTGCTTGTTTGGTAAATAGGCCTTGCAACTCCCAACGCATAGAGGTTCTTTTTGATGGTTGGAATTTTAAGTCAGCAACGATGATATTCGATTTCACAACATCGCCATTAATGCCATGACCTTCTACTTTCTTTTGGTTGTAGCGTTGATACATGTACATGGCCTGCAAGTACCATTTTTTATTGAATTTCTTTTGGAACTCTAAGTTGACGTCGGTGTAATACTCTTCACCAGAAGCAAAGAATTTAGAGTCGTAGCCATCGGTGCCCATTGTCTCATAGCCTTGATCGCCATAATGCACGCCATACAAATCGACGCAGTTGTCGTAATCTTTATGAATGCCACGAATGTGTGCTGCATTCAGTTTGAATGTGGTGCCATATTTACCACCCATTTTTGTGCCGCGTTTGAACGTGTAGGCGAAGCTACCTTGGAAAGCCCATTCGCCATCTGGTTGTGTTGCATAAGGATAGAGAGCGGCTAACGCATAGGTTTGTGTCATCGAAAAGGCTGGCATGTGATTGATGAATGCAGCAGTGCCACGTTGCGAGCGAACACTTCTATAGGCCATGTTTTCACTGCGTTTCACTTGTAACATAGCACTCATGCCGCTTTTCGAATAGCTTCCTGAGAGCATCACAGCAGAGCCTTTTTTGTAGATATAATCGTTGTCGGCAGAAGGGTCACTACCTTTCATTGCATATTCTGCCAACACGCTCCAGTTGTTGTGTTGTAATTTCACGCGAAAATCGGCAGCGCCAACCACGGTTGGTAAATTAAGATAGTCGGAAGGATGTTCTACGCAGAAGATTTGTTCTTCTGGTTGATATTTGCTCACATAGGAAGCGCCAAACATCAAGAACCAGTTGTTTTCCTGCATTTTTTTCGACCACTCTTCTACATTCAACTCGAGATCGGCACCCCAGACGGCACCTTGACTGTAGTCGAAGCCAAAATAATTGTCTTTGTTATAGTTGAAGTAGTTGCGTTGCATACCTCCAAGCACCTTGATATTGATGCCTTTGTAGGGTTGAACAACGAGGCGTGCACCACGCAATGAGTTATCGATGCCTAAGCTACGTTCTTCGTATGTACGGAAGATAAAACCGCTACCGAATTGGTCGTAAAGGTTACCAACAGTGAATTTTACCTTTTTGAATTTTCCATTCACATAAACATACGGGAGTCCGTTGCCAGGGAAATTTTGTTCGAAACCAGGAAGAGGACGAGCATTTAATTCCAGTCGTGCACCAGCATCGACATATTTACTGTTTAAGCCTAATGTCAAGTAGTTGTTTGACAAAAAGCCATACTCATAGGTACCTGTTCCAATGGCATTATCCACTTGTGGCACGAGCATGTCCGACTGGATGCTACCATTTAGAGTTACTCCTTCTCCATTTCTAACTTTCTTCTCTT
>JAUNIJ010000050.1 GCA_030523485.1 Bacteroidales bacterium | reverse complement strand
AAATTATTTTCAGCATGAAAATTTCCGTGCAGACCAAAATGAAATTATTTTCAGCGCTCACGAAACTAAAACTCTCCACAAGAAATTATTTTCGGCATGCACGAAACAAAATCTAGAGCAGTTCTGAATAATAATCGCCGAGTTCCTTGAACTTGAAATCTCACCCATTGAAACTTAGGCAACACCACACACTGCTTGCTACTGTCATTATGGAGCGCTACTTCTCTTCAATCAGCGCCACAGCATAAGCCGACATGCCTTCTTCTTTTCCAACGAAGCCGAGGTGTTCGGTTGTCGTTGCTTTCACCGACACTTTCGACTCATCGCACATCATTGCCGTTGCCATAGCAGTCTTCATGACAGGAATAAAAGGCGCTATTTTAGGACGTTGCGCACACAGCGTGCAGTCGATATTACCTATTCGATACCCTTTTTCGTCAAGTAAAGTCGCCACTTTGCGTAGCAGTATCTTACTATCGATACCTGCATAAGTCTGATCGTTATCTGGGAAGAGGTGTCCGATATCGCCCAAATTAGCAGCGCCAAGTAGTGCATCGCAGATGGCGTGAATGAGCACATCGGCGTCGGAATGTCCCAACAAACCTTTTTCGTGAGCTATTTCCACGCCACCAACAATGAGTTTACGTCCTTCAACAAGTTGGTGAACGTCGTATCCAAATCCTATTCTCATGGTCTGTATGACTATAAAAAAATCCACAGCGTACGATACGCTGTGGATTTTTATGTTGTTTAAATTTGTTTAAGCATTTATTCGATTACTTTCTGTCGGCCAACTCTTTCAATCCATCGACGTCGAAGGCCAAGGTGAAACGGAGTGTTTGGTCAAGTGGGCTTGTTTGAGCTTGTGCAATGACATAAGCAACATCCAAGCGGAAAGCTGAGAGTTTGAAGCCAGCACCTACGGTGTAGAATTTACGGTTACCTTTTGATGCGTTTTCGTTGCAGTAACCAACACGTGCAAAGAATTGTTCGTTGTAGGAATATTCGATACCAGCGTTCCACATCACTTCTTTAAACTCTTCCTTAGCACCGCCTGGAGCATCGTTGAACGACATGAAGATACCTTTCATTGAGCTGATGTCGCTGTAATCTTCAGCACTCATTGTCCATGTGCTTTGGTCGTTAGGGTCAAAGCCATCTGTTTTATTTGAGAGGCGTGAAGGCACCATCATTTTGTTGCATTCTAATGAGAACGACATGCGATTGTACTCGTTAAATGGCAAGTAGTATGAGACACCTAAACGAAGGTTAGCAGGAATAAAGTTACGTGTTTGTCCTTTATCGTAGGAGATTTTTGTGCCGATGTTTGAGAGGTTCAAACCAACACCAAGACGGTGTGTTCCGCCGTTGTTAGCATCGAATGGTTGCATGTAGAAGAGAGAAATGTCGGCACCGAAAGCATAACCTGGGTAGTAGTTCTCGTCTCTTACGCTCAAGTCGGAGTTGATGAAACGGAGATTGACACCCATTGATACATATTCAGCCAATTTGCGGCAATAACCGAGGTCGAACGCGAACTCATAAGGTTTTACTGTGATAGGAATTTCTTGCTCTGCCGATTCACGAAGGTTTACTTTACCATAAGAGAAATATCTCAGTGATGCGCTGATGGCACCAGCAGCGTCGCTGATGTTGTAGTAGCCAGCAAGATAGGCTACGTTAATATCGCTTACTAATTTGTGAAGCCAAGGGGTGTAAGACATAGCAAATCCTCCGTGGCTCTCTGAGAGTGCGTATTTGGAAGGGTTCCAATATTGTGAGTTGATGTCAGGAAGGGTTGATACGCCGACATCACCCATACCACCACCAACAGCATCAGGGTTGACACTTAAAGATGGTACGCCTGTTACCAGTGGGTTGTAGTAGTCGTTGTCTGAATTTTGAGCCACTGCGAGAGCAGAACAAGCTACTGCCAAAATAGCAGATAATATGAGTTTCTTCATTTGTTTATTGTGTTTGTACAGCCGAAGCTGCAGTAGTTATTTTACATAGTATGGCACGGGGGATGTATCCTCCGCGCCAACTATATAACGAGCTTTTAGGTATTTTATTGTTCTAAATACTATTTAATTAGCGACGCGATGAAGTCGATGGCTTGCAAGCACCATTTAGCGGTTACGTCGTCGTGGTCGAGGGCGGGGTTGAATTCAACGACATCGACAGAGCGAATACGCTGAGTGTCAAACATTGCCGTGATGAATTTTCTGAAATCGTCGTCGAAGATGCCATCAGGAACGGCTGTTCCGGTACCAGGAACGAGTGAGGGATCCATGCCGTCGATGTCGATGCTGCAATGCACATTTTTGATGCCTTGTGCAGTCATTTTTTCTTTGATATCGTTGATGACAAAGTCGATGCCTTTCTCATGTACTAGTTCGGCACGATAAACATTGAGGTTTTCCGATTTTATGAGTGCTTCTTCACCACAGTCGAGGTCGCGTGTGCCTACCCAAAAGATGTTTTTTGGGTTCACTGTTCGACGTACTACATTGGCAAGATTGGTGGTTGCCAATCCCATCAAAGCGGCGCACGGCATTCCATGTGAGTTGCCGCTTGGTGAGGCAGGTTCCATGTTGAAATCGCCATGAGCATCGAACCATATGATGCCAAAGTCGTCGTAATAGTGTGCTGCTGCTGCTGCGCTTCCCAACGAGAGTGAGTGGTCGCCTCCAATGATGAATGGGAATGTGCGACGTAAATAGGCTGTTGTGACTAATTCATAGAGTTGATTGCCTACTTCAACAACACCGTCAAGGTATTTTACTTTACTATGGTCTTTATATTTGTCTGCTTCCACACGTTCTGACACTTGGATGTCGCCAGCGTCAACTACGTTGTGTCCGTGTTTTTCGAACAGTTCTTTTACACCCATTTGGCGCAGTACGGCAGGAGCTAATTGGGGTCCGTGGCGGTCGCAACCTAAATCGGTTGGTACGCCTATCATTGTAATGTCCATAGTGATTTGTTTTTTGGTTATTTTATAGGCTGTTGAATACGTCGCGTATAATACCTACTGCTTCGAGCATTTGTTCGCGTGTGATTACCAAAGGTGGTGTGAATCGGATGATGTGGTCGTGTGTTGGTTTTGCAATCAGTCCGCGTTCCATCAGTTTCAGGCAGATGTCCCACGCAACGAGTCCATCGTGTGGTTCGGTAACTACCGCGTTCAACAATCCTTTACCACGTACTTGTTTGATCATTGGGTGGTTGAGTTTTGCTACTTCAGTGCGGAAAAGTTCGCCCATTTCATAAGCGTTTTCGGTCATCTTTTCGTCTTTGATAGCTTTCAGTGCGGCGATAGCTACAGCGCAAGCCAATGGGTTGCCACCATAGGTTGAGCCGTGTTCACCTGGAGCGATGGTGAGCATGATGTCGTCGTTGGCAAAGACAGCCGATACAGGTGTTACGCCACCAGAGAGTGCTTTACCGAGGATGAGAATATCTGGGTGTACGTTTTCGTAGTCGCAAGCGAGCATGCGTCCGGTGCGTGCGATACCGCATTGTACTTCGTCGGCAATAAAGAGTACGTTCTTTTCGTGGCAAGCGTCGTAGCAAGCTTTCAGATAGCCGTCGTCAGGCACGGCTACACCGGCTTCACCTTGAATTGGTTCGAGTAGGAAGCCAACGATGTTAGGATCGGAAGCTAATGCTTCTTTCAGTGCTTCAGCATTGTTATAAGGTATTTTTACAAAGCCATCGGTGAATGGTCCGAAGTTGGCGTATGAGCTAGGGTCGGTACTCATTGATATGATGGTGATGGTGCGTCCGTGGAAGTTTTCAGCACAAACCACGATTTTTGCTTTGTCAACAGGCACTTGTTTGCGTACGTATCCCCAGCGACGAGCAAGTTTTAATGCTGTCTCAACGGCCTCAGCACCAGTGTTCATTGGCAATAGTTTGTCGTAGCCAAAGTATTTGCAAGCGTATTCTTCGTATTCGCCAAGAATGTCGGCATGGAAGGCGCGCGATGTCAATGTTAATTTATCAGCCTGCTCTTTGAGGGCTTGTATGATTTTTGGGTGACAGTGTCCTTGGCTAAGTGCAGAATAGCCAGAAAGGAAGTCGAAATAGCGTTTGCCTTCAACGTCCCAAACGAAGACGCCTTCGCCTTTAGTAAGTACTACAGGTAGTGGATGATAGTTGTGAGCACCGTATTTTTCTTCGCGCTCGATGTATTCATTTACTTTCATTGTGTATATTTTTTTTGCCCCGTTGTTAAACGGGAGTGTTTAGTTCTTTTGTTTTTTTGTATCGTCTTGACACAAACCAATTCTATGCGCACAAAATTACTGTTTCTTTTCCAATTGTGAGCATTCCAACAAAACATTTTTTACCATATAGGCCAAGGCGTTGACATATGAAAGTAAATTACTTGACAACAAACATGAAAATAAAAATTATCAATTCAAACAAGTTAATGAACAACAAATAGTAAGTAGACGTTTTTTGTCACAGGGAGGGAGGATGTATGATGTAATCATATTCAAGACGTAGTCATCAACAGGTTATCGCATTGGCGATTTGTCGACACATTTCAGTGTAATTTCAGTTATCTCGGGTCCTTTTCCAATACGCATTGGCATCACGACGTAACCAATGCCACGGGTAACATAGAGGTATTTTCCATTTTCTTCGTATAGTCCACTGTTGTACGGATATTGGAATTGTGATGGTGTGAACTCACCGATTTTAATTTGCGACGCATGTGTATGCCCTGACAATGTGAGGTCGATTGGATAATCGTTATCTAACACTAACGGGTGCCACGAGTTGGGGTCATGCGACAGTAGGATATTAAATGGCGCGGCATTAACGGTGTTGTAGGCTTTTTGCAAATCGCCATGTTTGGGGAATCGTCCCGTTCCCCAGTTTTCAATGCCAAGGATGTTGATGGTGTTGACGGAGTCGTAGGAGATGGTTACCCCCTCGTTGCAAAGAAGATGGAAACCACACGATTCGTACATATCTTTCATACGCACAAGGTTAGCTTCATATTCTGCCGCATCTTCAAAGGGGAAATAGTCGCCATAATCGTGATTACCCATAACAGCATACTTACCAACCATAGCATGCATAAGCGTAAGCACATGATTGGGTCCCGACGCCTCGTTGGCATAAGCATTTACTAAGTCGCCGACGAAAAAGATAAAATCAGGTTTAAGCATATTCACCTGATCGACAACAGACTCTAAATAGTGGCGTTGATTTCCTAACAACGTTCCAAGATGAGCATCTGCCAAAACCACAACTTTTTTTCCATCGAATTGCTTAGGCAACGTACTACTTTCCACTACCACGTGCTCTACTTCTAAATGATGTCGATTTACAACACCACTTATCAAGACACCACAAAACAAAATAGCTAATGGGAGACCCATATAATAACGTAGTTTTGTGGCACTACCACGTTTTTTTTCCACAATGATATCAACTAGTCCGAACAAAGCATACAGCAACCATGGGAAATAAAAAAAGTAGAAAACAGACACCAAACGATACACAACGTTAGCATTTAGACGCCACAACCCATCGATAACGCCAAGTTCCAAAGTAACCATAAAACTACCAAGCAATAACGAAAAGACAGTGATAATCCACTGTAACACACGATTACTATCACTTTTTTTTCGCACAAAATAAAGTGTAACAATCGTTGGTATGAATGCTATTAAAAAGACGATTAAAGCTATTTTGGGATTTGTATACATATGACTAAAACTATTATGTGGTATTGCCCTTAAGTAGCAACCTTAACAGACAGAATGCCGGAATCACAGCACACCTATCTGCCGACACCACGATTTGAAAGACAAAGTTACAAAAAAGTTCGATTGCACATCGAAAGAAAGGGAACAAAGTGTTCAACATCATTAATTTTCCACATCGAAGCCATTTCGTTTCGTTTTACTTTGCCGACTCACAAAAAAAAAGTAACTTTGTAGAAGCAAACATCACCAATATGCAATACACAAAAGAAGCATTGAATCAAGCTGTAAAGGATGCCGTCGACGTAATGCGTAAGGGAGGCATCATACTCTATCCTACCGATACGGTATGGGGTCTGGGTTGCGACGCAACCAACGAAACCGCAGTAGCAAAAATTTACGCCATCAAACAACGCAGTGATGCAAAAGCATTAATCACCCTCGCAGACAATGCCAACGTGTTGACATACTACATGAAAGAAGTACCAGAAATCGCCTACGATCTTATCGACTGCGCCGACAAACCGCTTACCATTATCTATCCTAACGCACGCAATCTTGCTCCTAATCTACTTGCCGACGACCTCTCGGTAGGTATACGCATAACAAAAGAACCAATTTCTGCTGCCATCTGCCAACGCATGCGAACACCTATTGTATCAACCTCAGCCAATATCAGCGGACATCCCACACCACACAATTTTAAAGAGATTGACGAAAGCATCAAAAACCTCGTGGACTATATCGTTCCACTACGACAAGACGAAGAAACACCCCACGAGCCATCGGGCATCATCAAACTTTTTGCGAACGGAACATTCAAAATTATTCGCTAAACGCATTATTGGCACAGTTCTTGCAAAGAAACAAAAAACCAATAGCACACAATATTCAGTATTACACAGCCCACAAACATCAAAAAACAAATCGCAACAAAAATGGAAAAGAACAAACAAGATATAGAAATCAACGACATGAGTAATGACGAACAAATGATGCCCCTATTTGCAGGGGGAGAAGACGACAACAGCCCCCTAAAATGTAACGACGGAGACATGCTTCCATTGCTCCCTTTACGCAACATGGTGTTAGCGCCCGACGTTATCACCCCAATTCAAATAGGACGATCCAGTTCGTTGGAACTTGTTAAAGAAGCCAACAAGAAAAAGTTGGAAATTGTAGTTGCTACCCAAGTGCAAGCCGAGACAGAAGACCCTGGCCAAAACGACATCTACACCATTGGCACCATAGCACGCGTGCTCAAAGTAATTAAACTTCCTAACAACGTTACCACAGCTATTATCAGTGGCAAACGCAAAGCCATTATAAAAGATGTAAACAACGAAGGAAAATACCTTAAAGCAACGGTCGAACTACTTCCCGAAATAGAAGAAGACATCAACGACACAAAAAACAATGCGTTAAAGGATATCCTACGCAAAACCACATGCAGAGTACTGAAAGAATCAGATGCACCAAACGACCTCTTGTTCGTCGTAAAAAATGTAAGCACTCTTACAGAACTCACTAGCTTCATCATCACTAATTTCCCACTCGAAACAGCCGACAAAATCAAAGCACTACGTTGTGATACACTCACAAAATGTGCTGAACAGTTGCTTGTACTGATTTCCAAAGAAGAAGAAATCATCAACCTAAAAAACGAAATTCATTCGAAGGCGAAATTCAACATTGACAAACAACAACGCGACTACTTCCTCCAACAACAACTCCGACAAATCCAAGAAGAGTTGGGAGAAACATCGCAGTCGGAAATAGACGACCTACAACGCAAAGCCTACAAAATGAAGTGGGACAACGCAACCCACGAAACATTTACAAAAGAACTACACAAACTGGAACACTACCACCCCAGCAGTCCGGAATACGCAGTGCAACTCAACTACCTCGAAACACTGCTATCGTTGCCTTGGGGCATTACCACCGTCGACCATTTCGACATCAAAAAAGCAGAGACAATATTAAATAAAGACCACTACGGACTTGATAAAGTAAAGCAACGCATCCTCGAACATCTTGCCGTACTTAAATACAAAGGCGACATGAAAGCGCCAATACTCTGTCTCTACGGCCCTCCAGGTGTAGGTAAAACCTCACTTGGTCGTAGCATCGCAACGGCCATCGGCAGAAAATACGTACGCATGTCATTAGGAGGCATCCATGATGAGGCAGAAATACGCGGACATCGTCGCACTTACATCGGAGCCATGCCCGGACGAATCATCAAGAACCTTTCAAAAGCTGGTTCTGCCAACCCTGTATTCGTGCTCGATGAAATAGACAAACTTGCCGCTGACATCAAAGGAGACCCAGCATCAGCACTATTGGAAGTGCTTGACCCAGAACAAAACAGCACTTTCCACGACAACTTCCTCGACATCGACTTCGACCTCTCCAACGTCTTCTTCATCGCAACAGCCAACGACGTGACAAAAATACCACGCGCACTACGCGACCGCATGGAAATGATCGAAGTAAACGGTTACGACATCGACGAGAAAATCGAAATTGCCAGCAAGCACCTCATTCCAAAACAAAAGAAAGAGCACGCACTCGCTGACATCTGCCCAACCATCACAAAAAACACCATACAGGAAATTGCCGCACGCTACACCGCCGAAGCTGGCGTACGTGACCTTGACCGTAAGATAGCAAAACTCATGCGCACTGTAGCATTCAAAGCATCGAAAGGCGAAGAACTACCTAAACGCATCAATCCAGGCGACTTAAAAGATTTTTTAGGCAACCCACGCTATGACTACGACAAGAAAGAGACGGCACAAGTGGGTGTTGTAAACGGTATGGCATGGAGCAGTGTCGGAGGCGATTTGTTATTTATTGAATCAAGCATCAACGACGGTGAAGGTGGCAAACTGACCATGACCGGCAACCTTGGCGATGTGATGACCGAATCGGCAAAACTGGCACTCGAATTTATCAAAGCACACTGCAAAGAATTCGGCATCGAATACGACTACGTCAAAAAACACAGTCTACACCTCCATTTCCCTGAAGGCGCAACGCCAAAAGATGGTCCATCAGCCGGCATCGCCATCCTCACCTGCCTTGTGTCGACACTCACCGGCAGAACAGTAAAACCGAACCTTGCTATGAGCGGTGAGATTTCGTTACGCGGCAAAGTGCTTCCCGTTGGCGGATTGAAAGAAAAAGTATTGGCAGCCAAACGCGCCGGCATCACCGACATCATCCTCTGCAAGAAAAACCAAAACGACATCGAAGAAATCGAACAAAAATACCTACAAGGCGTTACGTTCCACTACGTAACAGAAATGAGAGAAGTGCTTTCACTCGCACTGCAACCAGCATAGAACAAACACACCGACCATAAAACACGCCCACTTCATTTTTTTGAGGTGGGCGTATTTTTTTTCGACACTGAACACAAAAAAATCACAACAATTCTATCACACACAACTGCGAATATCAGTCATTTACCACAAAACACCACCCTTTTTGATGTGGCACTTGGCTCATTTTTGATGTGGCACTTGGCAGAACACCATCATTTTCAACAACGGCAGCATTAAGACATTCACTCAAGCAGCGCCACAACAAAGTCAACGACATTGGGATTTTTCACATATAAGAAACTACCACAGAACAGATTACGAAAAACTTACACGAAGCATCGAAAAAATACACTCCACACACCCTATATTTAAGAAAAAATTGTACTTTTGCACCGTTGAAATTTGAGGGAAACAACAACGCATGAAACCGATTCAAATGGTAGACTTGCGCACACAGTATGAACACATTAAGTCAGATGTGGACGCAGGCATTCAAGAAGTCATCGACAGCGCAGCTTTTGTAAAAGGAGCTAAAGTTACGACATTCCAACACCATTTAGAGCAATACCTCGGCGTAAAGCACGTTATCCCCGTAGGCAACGGCACCGACGCTCTTCAAATTGCACTCATGGCCCTCGGGCTAAAACCAGGCGACGAAGTCATCACACCAACGTTCACTTTCATCGCAACGGCAGAAGTGGCATCACTATTAGGCTTCACACCTGTTGTGGTCGACGTCGACTATAACACCTTCTGCATGACCCCAGAAGCCGTTGAGAAAGCAATCACGCCAAAAACCAAGGCCATCGTTCCAGTGAATCTCTTCGGACAGAACGCCAACCTTGAAGCACTGAAGCAGATGGCCGAAGCACACAACCTACACATAGTAGAAGATGCCTGTCAATCGATGGGCTCCTACTACAAATTCAACAACGGCACGCAAAAAGCATCAGGATGTGTCGGAGACATAGGATGCACCTCATTCTTCCCCTCCAAAAACCTCGGATGCTATGGCGATGGCGGTGCGCTCTTTACAAACGATGATGAGTTAGCTGAGAAAATCAGAGTGATAGCCAACCACGGCATGGCAGTGCGCTACTATCACGACAGCATAGGTGTCAATTCTAGACTCGACAGCATACAAGCTGCTGTGCTTGACGCAAAGTTGCCACATTTGAACGACTACATTGCAGCACGACAAAAAGCCGCAAACTTCTACAATGAAGCTTTTAGCAACTGCGAACAAATCGTGACACCAACCACAGCACCTTACACCACACACAGTTTCCACCAATACACCATCAAACTTGAAGGTGTCGACCGAAACAACGTGAAAGAGGCATTGGCAGCGAAAAACATACCTGCAATGATTTACTACCCAGTGCCACTACATATGCAAAAGGCCTACAGAAACGAACGGTACAAACAAGGTGATTTTCCCGTTGCCGAAAAGATATGCAACAGCGTACTTTCGCTACCTATGCATACCGAACTAGACAACGAGCAGCTAACATTCATTGTTGAAAACACATTAGACATTATCAAAGCAATAAGATAATATGTTTCCGTAGCTCAGTTGGTAGAGCAGCTGACTCTTAATCAGCGGGTCGAGGGTTCGAGCCCCTCCGGGAATACGAAGCGGCACTCACACAGTGCCGCTTTTTTCATAACATTCCGATGCACACAAAGCATCAGCAACAACACCCAACCACACTCTATTGTTATGTTCAACGATAAACACGCAACAACCAAACGCCTCCTTGTGTTCATGCTACTCACCTACCTCTGGTGCAGCACCAACCTTTCAGCACGTGACATTTGTCCAGGCTATCAAGGCATCGACTTCTCCGACTACACGGGAAAAGTAAACTGGACCGAAGTAGCCAAAGACACCAACATACAATTCGTCTACTTGCTAGCAACCATTGGCAGCGACTCCATCAACAGTGCATATCAAACCTATCTAAGTGGCGCACGCAAAACACGACTGAAAGCCGGCGCCTACCATTGTATGACATCCACCGCCACCATCGATGAACAATTTCAAAACTTCATCAGTCACGTTCCCAAAGACAGCATCAAGTTAGTGCCAATGCTATATGTTTCAGAATGTGAATATTGGACAGCGGAAGAGGTAGCTGACAGCGTGAAATATTTTTGCGACCTACTGGAAGCACACTATGGCAAAAAGCCCGTCATCTATGCCCTCAACGCCATCTACAACCGCTACCTCACGCCAGTGTTCAACGACTATGCACTCTACATAATCAAATACTCTGACGTGCGTCCCGTGATTCACGGTGGCAACGATGGCATCCGTATGCTTTGGCAGTACACCAACAAGGGGAAAATACGCGGCATCGAAAAACCTGTCAACCTAGTAAAACTATGGACAGCACGCATGTTAGAACTCAACATGATAGTACCGAAAAAAATTGTCGTGAACCACCGACCACCAACCAAACGCCGATAGTGTCAAGAAATTCTCCTTCACGGAGGATTTTTTGAATAAAAATGCACAAACAGAGGCATTCACATTACTTATAAAACGCATCAAAAAATCAAGATTCGCAACGCAACAAATCAAATCATTATATCTCACACAAAACTCATAACAACGTGAACTATTTCGAAATTAGTACTGTCAGATAGAATTTTAGACATTAGACAAACTAACAACAGACAACATAAAAGAGTTCGCATAGCATGAGAAAACATTCAAAGATTTGAGAAGTGACTTTTGTTGCGTTCATCCACATTATCATGGAAATGGCAGACAATAAAGCATTACACCGATATAGTAAAAAAAATGATATAATACGTAAAAATGGACTTCTTAATTGTAATTGAATTTTTTATTGTAACTTTGCAATGTAATTTGAAGACGCAAACTTAAAATGACATTTGTGGCTTGTCCTCTATATAATACTCAAACAGATATCAACATTAAACACTCTATTAATTACAAAGACAAGATGAAGAGATATGTATCAAAAACAAAGCACTATATTTTGATTAGTGTATTATCTCTCATTTCTCATATATGCATACATGCAGAAACTTGGAGTTGGAGTTGTTCCGCTCCTGCTTTAGGCTACGACTCAGGAATTAATAGGCGATTAGACCTAACATTCATTCCCGAACAAAATTGGGAAGCTATTCCTATCAATACAAAATTCAACTTCAACTATAGAGAAAACGACACAGCTAATTTTAATCTATTAGATTTAGATCAGCGACTTTTTTTCTTCACCATCATTGACTCTTTAAATTACCTTTATTCCCACTTAACACGTACAGACACATGCATTTGTACGTTAGACCAGCAATTTGTTTCAGACACAAAAATTAAAT
>JAUNIJ010000172.1 GCA_030523485.1 Bacteroidales bacterium | reverse complement strand
AAGATATCGACAAAAGAGATTTATCTCTTTACATACTCAACTACACACAATCGTTATTTACGTACGATAGATATGGCTCACCATACGAACTAAACATTTACTTCCGTCCACTAGAAAAGACCAAAAGTGTACACTCTCTCATTCTTCCTATCCTACTCTCCAGCATCTTACTACTAATAGTTGCCGTATCAGCCATTTTACGTTCATTCAAACAACGTCAACTATCGCAAATAAGAATAGATTTCACAAACAACCTCACACACGAATTAAAAACACCCGTAGCAAACATCTCGTTAGCAACACAAATGCTCTGCGACACAAGCTTCACACAAACAGAAGAATCGCGCAATGCACGCTATCGAATCATACTCGAAGAGACAGAACGTTTGAAAATGCTTATCGACAGAGCACTCACCACATCAGCACTCAACTCCGAAAAAGCATACATACGCCCCACAGAAGAAAACATCAACACACTCATCACAAAAGCCGTCAAAATATTTGCGTTTAAAGTAGAACATCAACAAGGCAAAATTGTGACACAACTAAACGCAGAAAACGCTTGGTGTTTAGTCGACAAATCGCATTTTGAAAACGTAATTATCAACTTAATGGAGAACGCTGTAAAATACAGTCGCGAAAACCTCCTATTAGAAATAAGCACGTACAACGACGACAAAAACAATCTAGTGATTACAGTGGCAGACAACGGCATTGGCATCAAGAAAGAGCATCTAAAACACATCTTCAAACGCTTCTATAGAGTGCCAACTGGCAATGTTCACAACGTAAAAGGTCATGGCCTCGGCTTAGCCTATGTCAAACAAATTATCGATGGACACCACGCACAAATTGACGTTGAAAGCGAACCTGGATTAGGAACAACATTTACGATTACAATATCTACAATAAATAAAGACATATAAGTTATGGATACAATCAAAATTTTGCTATGTGAGGACGACAAGAACCTCGGCTGCCTTTTAAAAGAATACCTCATTCAAAAAGGCTACGAATGCGACCTCATCGGTGATGGCGAAGCAGGCTATCAAGCCTTTATCAACACCACCTACAGTATTTGCATCCTCGATGTTATGATGCCTAAAAAAGATGGCTTTACCTTGGCTCAAGACATCCGTAAAATCAACACACACGTTCCAATTATTTTCTTAACAGCAAAAACACTCAAAGAAGATGTATTAGAAGGTTTCCGCATTGGTGCTGACGACTATATCACCAAACCTTTCAGCATGGAAGAGCTACTATTAAGAATTGAAGCTATCATGCGTCGTGTGTCCATACGTGGCATTAAAAACGAAGTAGAATACAAACTCGGTTCACTCATTTTTAACACACAACGTCAAGAACTCATCACACCAACAGAAAGCATTCGCTTAACCACCAAAGAAGCCGAATTGCTTACTCTCTTAGCACAAAACGTGAACAACGTTCTTGAACGCAACATTGCGCTCAAAACCATTTGGATAGAAGACAACTACTTCAACGCACGCAGCATGGACGTTTACATCACTAAACTGCGTAAGATGATTAAAGTAGACCCCGACCTGGGGATCATCAACATCCATGGCAAAGGATACAAACTCGTCGATCCTAACCAACCTACAACCTAACCTAAGTGTTACGTTACATAACACTTAGAAAAGACAAAACCGAGACATCAGCTCTCGGTTTTGTCTTTTTCTTTACCACGCTACGACTAACGAGCAACAGCAGCAAACATAATTGCGCACATACTCACACACAAAAAAAATCAGCCAACACACATATGTGCATTGGCTGATAATATTTAATAAGCGACGATAGCTCTTACTCTACTTTTTTCAAGAGCATATAGCGTTTACCCACTTGAGTTTCAGAATACATGAAATAAAGTCTACCTTTATTATCAAGAGTGCCTTCATAGTGGATTTTTTCAACGTCAGGATCCTGGATATAAAGAAGTTCGCCATCCCATTCATAAGTTGTTGTGAAACGGCAACCAACATCGACAGCATCCATTGAGAAGAG
>JAUNIJ010000049.1 GCA_030523485.1 Bacteroidales bacterium | reverse complement strand
ATCCATTACTTCTCCTGTTGGAGTTGGTAGATAGGTGATTGAATCATTATACATAACGAATGGTTGTGCGTGATATCGTCCTACCATTAATGCTTCTCCATGATAATCGATGATGTCCATTATTATACCACCCCCATCGTTTGGTTTACCGAGATAAATCGAAGAGCCGTATTCGCTGCTTCGCTGATATAATGGCAAATTGTCAGCACTACCAACCTCGTACCATTCGTCACCTACTTTTGCCATATCGTAGATGTCGAAATTAGCAAATGTGGCAATATAATACGAGTCGCCACCATTTTTGGATACGTAAAAATCGTGATATTTTCGTTCACCCCAAGGAAATGTTAATGTATCTAATTCTCCTTCGATAATCGTATATAAATCTTTTCCGTCATGATAAAATCTCGAACCCCACAAGCAATATGGAGCATGTTCTCCGATGTCTTTAGGCGTAATATCTTTGATAACACCATCAATTTCTAAAAATGGATAACCCTCATAAGTTAACTGTATTTGACCACTTCCTGGTTCAAGGGAGCTATATGTGTATGCTCGAATTTCAGAAAGAATTTTACCTGTAACATAGGTATGTCCATCCTCCATATAAAGATCTCTTACTAACTTTTTTTTGTGAATGGTTTTTAAAAAACGACCATATTCGTCTAATGATTCTTCGTAGTAAAAACATATTGTATCTCGTTTGAGGTCGTCACAAGTAAGTATGTTGTTGACACCAAAAGATGTATATGCATTAATTTCGTTGTTATCGTATTGTTGTTTTAGCTGATTGTATCTCCAATGATAAAAGGTGGCACCCGTTGCCACACGGACTTGTTCTACTGGTTTACAAGAAACAACGATTAGGGTGATTAGGCAAACTGCCATGAATCGTATGTGGTGTTTCATATGATTGAGTTTTATTTAGAGATGATTAATTTTGTTGTTTTAAGAATTTGTCCGCTGTTCTCTACTGTAATGAAATAGAGGCCTGGTGTTGAAGGAGTTTCTATCAACATCTCGTTGTCGTGAGCAGTTTGTTTGTTTAGCAATCGTCCTTGAAGGTCGAACAAATAAACATTGCTCGCAACGGGAATGTCGGTGAGTAGAAACGAGGTGTTAGAGTTGCAGGAGTAGGCTTCTGTCAATACTATCGAGTTTGACCGAATGGTCTTGTAGATTAGCGTGTCTTCAAAATAAAAATCTTTCAATCCTTCTTTTGAATCTCCACCATATTGCCATGCGCCAATGTCTAATTTGTCAGGATAGGTGAAGCGGAATTGATTGTCGATGTCGTAGTTGTAGAATAACCAAGGTTTTGGCGGATTAAGTCCTGCCCAATAGGCATTGAAGTATTTTTTATAAAAAGGTACGTAAGCTGTTTGATAGGCAGAACTTGAAGGCGTGATGTAATATGGATAGCTAACGTTTGGATTGACTGCTGAAGTTTGTCCGTAGTCACTACACATATACCAATTGGAACCAATTGCACCAAACGATTCGATTCGCGAATAACCACTATGCAGTGATACACCCGTTGTGTTATCTTTCAACGTACTTGCGCCATCGTTGTCCCACAAAATGGTGTTCAGCAATTTTACGTCTGAGGGGTTGGAGTAGAAATAGAATATAGCTGGTGTTTGACCTGGATTGGAAAAACCATTTCTTACTGCTGTCACATTCCGAAAGTCGATTTTGGAGGAAGCCGAGACCATCACAGAAGCTAAACTGCTTTTGCCGTAGTTATCATACACTGCAACATTGATTAATGTGGTTGTCGACATCGTTTCGTCGAACAAAGCTGTTGAGTCTGGGAGATTTTCTGCAAATATCGGTAGTCCGTCGTTTTTTGTTATTTGAACATTTGAGATCCATGCTGCAGTAAATACCATTCGCAAGGCATCTTTACCTGCCGCTGTACCGACAATAGTAAATCCGTCGAATTCTACTTTCATAGGAACTGGTTTCCATACTAGATAAGTGGGGTCCCAATCGTATCCTCCTTCGAACCAAACACCATGTTCTCCGTTGGTTGGATAGATGATGCTTTGATTCGAGCGCCAGCCCGTTCTTTGACTTAGTGATGTTTCGTTACCCTTGAAGCCTCCGAAAATGTGAAGTTTGCTTAACATGGAAGAATCACGAATACTACCATTTACATAGTATCCATTGTGGTGTAAACAAATCTCTGGATACACTCCGGCAGCAACAAAAATGGTGTCATCGTCCTGAGCCAAACTACCAGATACTCTGTTTGGACAGATAACACTCATGATATCAGGTAATGCAGTGCCCCATGTTGTGCCAGCACTGCCAGCAGTACCTGTAGGCGAAACGTAAAAAATCGTTGCATTAAGTTGATAACAAATTGTCAAACAAATGACAATAAAAATAATTGCTCTTTTCATAGTACCATATTTGTGGCAAAGATAGCAATTGTTTCGGGAATATCAAAATATCGTTCAATTAAAATCAACTTGCATTACATAATTAGGAGTTTCTATTAGTATTTGTTTTTTGAGGTGGTATATAACAGCACCATATTTAAATGTGTTTATGTGTCGCAAGTGTAATGATAGTGCGATTGTTCGTCAAGAAAAGTGTAGTGGGAGTGCAATTATTCGTCAAGAAAAGTGTGATTTTGCGGCGCATATTCGTCAATAAAAATGTAATAATACTATGCAAAGAGATATCTATCAGGAACTTATAAAATGAAAACTTTCACCCACAAGAAAGCCGCTTATTATTAATGGTGCCAGACAGGTGGGAAAGACCTACCGAAACATGCGCCAAATAACGAGGTGCCACGATTGCGTATGGCTTCGAGGCCGGGTGGCACTGTTTCAAGGTGAAGCTTGAAAGTTAAGAGTTAAAAGTTAAAAGTTGCTTCGCGCGAGCAAGTTCGGAGCCCCGAAACCGGTCACCCTCCCATTAAAAGGGAGGGAACTGTAACCCTCTGAAGTAACTTTCTGTCCTCCCCCTTTAGGGGGGATTAGAGGGGGTCTTATGTCCTAAATCACCACTATTTTGTTAATAATATATTAAATGTGGGGGAGAAGTGCGTTGATTCAACATTCCTACAAATTCGAAATCGTATCTTTGCGGCGTGTTTTTAGACAAAGTTTAAGGTATGACTAGATTTTTGTATATCCTTTTGCTGGCGATGACCGTACAAAACGTATGGTCACAAAACAAGACTTCGGTTAGCGGTCGTCTGGTGGGCAAACAAGCCAACGAACCCATCGAATATGCCTCGGTGGCACTCTTTTCGCTCCCGGCCAAGACGCTGGTGGGCGGCACCGTCACCGACAGCGCAGGCAAGTTCAACATCACAGGCATTGCTAACGGTCGCTACGAGCTGCGCATCAGCTACGTCGGCTACCGCACTTTGACCACCGATCCCTTCGACATCCAATCGGGCCAGACGCGTGTCGACCTGGGCTGCATCGTGCTCGAAGACGAGTCGGAGCTGCTCGGCGAAGTCACCGTCAACGGCCAGCGTAGCACCTACCAGCAGACCGTCGACAAGAAGATTTTCAACGTCGGTTCGGACATCGCCAGCGGAGCGGGTTCGGTGAGCGACCTGCTGGCCCATGTGCCTTCGGTGCAGGTCGACATCGAGGGCGACGTCTCGCTACGTGGCAACGGTGGCGTGCTCGTCCTCATCAACGGCAAGCCTTCGGTTTTGACTAAAGGCGCCAACCGAGGCACCGTGCTGCAGCAGATTCCCGCTGCCAACATCGAGCGCATCGAGGTCATCACCAACCCTTCGGCCCAGTACAAGCCCGACGGCACTAGCGGCATCATCAACCTCATACTCAAGAAGGAGAAGCGTCCGGGCCTGCAAGGCAGCATCTTGGGCAACTACGGCAACCAAGGACGCCACAATGCAGGCATCAACCTGGGTTGGAACACTGACCATTGGGGCATCACCGCCAACTACGGCTACCGCAAGGACCGCCGCGACCGCACCAACTACAACGACCGCACACTCACCGACCTCACCACCGGCGAGCAGACCTTCGTGAGCCAGCATTCTGACAGCTGGGCACCTTCGAAGTCGCACACCATGAGCCTCGGCGTAGAGTGGAACCCTACGGACAACGATGCCTTCGAGGTGAGCGGCGACTACACCGACATGCGTTTCCCACGCACCGAAGAGAACCACACGCTGCAGTGGCACCAGTTGCCAGGAGCGTCTTCGACCACCACCGACATTACCTATGACAAAGACTATATGCGCAGCCGCATCGACCCCGAGAAGCAGAAAGAGGGCGAGGTGGCCATTGCCTACACGCACACCTTTGCCAAAGACCATGAGCTCACGGCCGACTACACCTACGCCTGGCAGGACGAGCTCGAAGACAACCATTACACCAACGTCTACACGCTGCCGGCATCTTCGACCACCTACGACAACACGCGCATCGGCCAGAAGGAGTACAGCCACCTCATTCGCCTCATCATGACCGACGCGGTAGGGGAGGAGGGCGAACTTGTCACGGGTCTGGAGGTACAGATTGACTCGCGCGACATGGACTTCTATGTCGAAGACCTCATCGACAGCCGCTGGACCGAGAACCTCGACAAGAGCAACCGCTTCGTCTTCGACCAGCACCTCTACACAGCCTATTGCACGTGGCAGCAGACCATCGAGCGCTTCGGTTGGTTGCTGGGCCTTCGTGCCGAATACGTCACGCTGAAGTCCGACCTGCGCACACTCAACCAGGTGGTCAACGACCACTACTTTATGTGTTACCCCACGCTGCATACATCGTTCGACATCAACGACAACCAGCAGCTGCAGCTCAACTACTCGCTGCGTGTCAACCGACCCGAAGGCGACGACCTGAACCCCTTCCCCGAGTATCAGGACCCCTATAACCTCAAGGCCGGCAACCCGCACCTCAAGCCTGAGAAGATTCACTCCATCGAGCTGGGCTGGCAGTACAAGAAGGACGTCACCACGCTCATTCTCACGCCCTACTACCGCTACACCTTCGACAAGCTCACCTCCATCACCAAGGTGCTCGACGACGGCGTGCTGATGACCACCAAAGAGAACATGTCGTCAAGTTCGGCCGCAGGTGTCGAACTGGTGCTCAACTCGGGCTTTGGCCGCTGGTGCAACTTCAACCTCAGTTCGAACCTCTACTACAACACCATTGACGCCTCCGACCTCGGGTATTCTGACCGCAAAGGCAGCATGGCATGGTATGTCTCGCTCAACGCCGACTTCCACCTTGGTCGCAATCTGATGATGCAGCTCAACACACGCTACAACTCGTCGGTGCTCACGCCGCAAGGCAAGAAGGGGTCGACCTACATCCTCAACCTCGGTGCACGCTACGAATTGCCACGTTACAACCTAGCATTCACGGCCACGGTGTCGGACCTGCTCGACTCGTTCAAGAGCGTCACCTACATCGATACGCCCACCATCCATCAGGTCTCAGAACGCCGCAAGGCACCGCGCACAGTCTACATCGGCCTCTCGTACCGCTTCGGCGGCAAGGGCGAGTCGAAGAAGGACCGTCAGCTTAAGTATGACGAGAGTCTGTAAGCAACGAACGCTCTATGGCAAAATGCCATAGAAATGGGAAAGCATTGAAGCAGCATTCGCCGTTCATATAAGTTTGGTGTTTCACGCCAAATCTCAGCAAGTGTCATCTCGCATAAAATCACTTAAAGGATAACAATAAAACACCTCATATTCACCCTCATGGCCCTGCTTATGGTGCAGGGAATGATGGCCCATCGCACCTCGGTCAGCGGACGTGTGTGACGCCCACACGAGAATATCTCCCACGCCAAGCACAAACCTGGATGATAAACTTGCCACTCTACGCCTTTTCTGAGATATATCGATAAATACTGCAATTATTCGTCAAGAAAAGTTCGCAAAACATAGGTCCGTCTCTGTTGTTGAGGCGGACTTTTGTTTTAGCCTTAAAATGTGGAACTTAGCACTATTTTGCTGTGGCACTTGGCAGAAAAACGAGTTTTTTGATGTGGCACTTGGCGCATTTTTGATGTGGCACTTGGCAGAGAAAATAGGGTGGAAATATTTTTTTGTAGGGTGTTAAGATATATAAAAATAGTTGTATCTTTGTGGCGTCGGAAACCACGCAAAATCAAGCCGCCTATGGCTTGAAATGGGGTGGGGGACGACAAGACATAAAAAGGCGTAACTGTACGCTTCGTTTCTGACTGTGTAAGAACTTCGCAAATTCTAATCTGTCTGTCAAAAACAAAGCAATGGGGACGTCCCTAAATATGGTTGTATCCATACCTGTCTTTTTCTCGAAAGGGATAAAGGCAGGTAAGGTGTTATCATATACGTGGGGCTTTCAACATTGCTCGTTCTAACAGACAGAGGGCAATGCGAAGGCCTTTACACAGTGGAGCGAGCATGAAGTTGGCTCCACGCTTTTTTTATGTCTAATACCACAAATTTAACAACATCGGGAAGGTGTTGGAGCCCACTGGACCAACAAAACTTTTTTTCATATGGAAAAGAAAAAAGCCGAAGAACTCCAATCACGTCGTGAGTTCTTCAAAAATGCAGCAAAAGCTGCTCTGCCTGTTGTAGGCGCTATTATTGTTACAAATGTACCAACAATTTCCAAAGCAGAAGCACCAATGGGGTGTGATTACAGCTGTTTGTACGGATGTGATAATACTTGTAATAATGGATGTTATGTTTCATGCAGTAGAGGCTGTAAAACAAGTTGCACAGGTACTTGTGACCATTCATGTATGCAAACTTGCATTGCACAGGGCGCAAATACTTATTAATTAAGTAGAACTACTTTTAATCAACAAGTTTTATTATGGCGAACCCTATTTTGCTAAAAAGTGGAGTAATCGGTTGTTACTCTACTGACGAACAATTTGTTGTTAGCGGTGCAATGGTGTTTAAATTCATTAGATTTAAAACAAAAGACACCAACGAAAGCTGCATCATTGTTTCTATTGATCAAAACAACAAAAACATTACTGATGATGAAATTGTAGCTGACATCAAATTGATGGAACATTACGATGATTCTTTTCAGGTAATTAAAATTATTACAAAAGAATTAAAATAAGAATCATCAAACAGCATGCTTGTTGGTACAATAACTTTCTAAATTACATAGAAATATGTACCAACAAGCATTATTATTACAGTTTATATATATCACACAACACGAACTTTCTTCAATATCAAAATCTTACAACTTTTCCATGAATTCACAAATTACACAAAAGACTTTTTAATCGGTTCATATTATTAAAAAGACTATTACAATGAATCCAACTATAAAATCCAACACAAAGACTTGGCAATCCGGCATTGCCAAGAGCATCACCTTCATCGTCACGAAGGACTGTCAGTTAGCCTGCAAATACTGTTATTTGATAGGCAAGAACGAGAAAGAACGCATGCCGTGGGAGGTGGCGAAGGCCGCCATCGACTATGTGCTCGACCGTGAGCACGACCCTAACTTCGCCTATGAGTCGGTTACATGGGATTTCATCGGCGGTGAGCCGTTCCTCGAAATTGACCTCATCGACAAGATCTGCGACTACATCAAGCAGGAACTCTTCCGCCGCAATCACCACTGGTTCAACTCCTACCGCTTCTCCTTCTCCACCAACGGCATCAACTACGACAATGAGAAGGTGCAACGCTTCATCGCCAAAAACCGCGAACACCTCAGCATCGGCATCACCATCGACGGCACACGCAAGAAGCACGACCTCAACCGTGTGTACAAAGGTAGCGAGCGTGGCAGCTACGACGATGTGGTACGTAACATACCGCTATGGCTGAAACAGTTTCCTGGTGCCGCTACCAAAGTGACCATCTCCTCCGCCGACATCCCTTACATCTGCGAATCGGTGCTTCACCTCTACGAGCTCGGTATTCATGAAGTGAACATCAACTGCGTGTTTGAAGATGTGTGGGAAGAGGGCGACGACCAAAAATTCGAAGATCAGCTGATGCAACTCGCCGACGCCATCATCGACCGCGGACTCTACACCGAAAACGCCTGCTCGTTCTTCAGCGAAAACATGGGCAAACCGCTCGACTGCAAACTGAACAACGTGAACTGGTGCGGCGCCGGCAAGATGCTCTCCATCGACGCCGCTGGCAACTTCTACCCTTGCACACGCTTCGCACAATATTCACTGCGCGACAAAGAAGCATGGATTATCGGTAACATCCACGACGGCATCGACAACAACAAACTACGTCCGTTCCTCACCCTCAACCGCTGCATGCAATCGACTCAAGAATGTATCGACTGCGAAGTAGCCGAAGGATGCGCATGGTGCCAAGGCGAGAACTACGACGCCGCCAAGACACACACCGTGTTCCAACGCGCCACTGCCATCTGCAAGATGCACAAAGCACGCGTGCACGCCAACAACTACTACTGGAACAAGCTCTATCGCAAACTCGAACTTGAGGGTAAACGCGAAGAATTTGAACAGCAACAAGCCAACAAGAAGTCGAACCCTGAAATCTGCTGAACACCATGATACAATATTTAGTAATATTACTCGACAAAACAAGCATCGCCTACTGCCACAGCGACAACCCCAGCACCGAACGCGAACTCATGCCATTGGACGTGTTGCGTAAAGCCATCCGCCTCGGCATGCGCGAAAACATGATGATTCAGTACGTCTACCCCGACTACGACTTACCAAAGGAGTACGAAGAGGTGATTGAAAGCATCGACCACGTGAAAATCGGTCACGATATCGAGGTACTCACCACCGTGCCCACCTCAGCCAAAGGAAAAAGTCTCGTGCTACGCCTCAGATATGCCGAGATGACCAAAGCACGTTACGAAATAGCCGCACTGCTGCCCGATGTGAATCGTCTCAACATCACCATCACCGACATTGAAGACTTCGACGACAGCAAAAACGAGGAATACACTGCTACACTCGAACTCTGGAGCAAAGTGTTGTTACAAGCTTACAAAGAGGGTAAGCAACCACAATTTAACCTGCTTACCGACCGCATCAAACTGAAAGAGATGCACAACTGCGGTGCTGGCGTGAGCAACATCACCCTTGCTCCCAACGGCAAATTCTACCTCTGTCAAGCATTCTATTTCGCAGAGCTACGAGGCGAAAACAATCACCTCAACCACCAATTCAAAAACTGCAACTATGCTGTTGGTGACATCGATAACGGTATCGACATACCTAACCAACAGCTGTTAAGACTCGACCACGCACCACTGTGCCACATTTGCGATGCTTACCACTGCCACCGTTGCATCTACCTCAATCAGAAACTGACTTGGGACAACAACACACCATCGCATCAACAATGTCTCATGGCACACCTTGAACGCAATGCCGCACGCAACCTTATGTTGAAAATGAAAGCAGAAGGCATGGCGATTGACAACGACATCAAAGCCATCGATTACCTCGACCCATTTGAGGTGAAAGAAGAATACTAAACAAAGCAACAACAATCGTAACACATAATAAACACGACAACAAGAATGAAAAAAATCATCGGACAAGTAACTGTAGAAGAGAAAAACGAGATACTATCGCTCTTCGAACGCCGTAACGGTCTTAACGAACTCGCCAAGATACTCACCCCCGACAATGTCGAACTCTACGAGAAACTCGTGACCGACATGGGCACCACAGGCACACGCTTTCAGAATTGGTGGGACACCATGTCGAAGAAATACCAATGGGAAAGCACCGAAAACGGCCATTGGGAAATCAACTTCGAAACTTGTGAAATCTATTTAATCGATTAGACCATGTTACTCTTTATTGGAACCACAGAAATACTCGTTATCGGTGGTATCGCATTGTTGCTGTTTGGCGGAAAGAAACTGCCAGAGATGATGCGCGGTCTCGGTAAAGGCGTCAAGGAATTTAAAGAAGGAATGCACGACGTTGGCAACGAGATAAGAGGCGAAAACGATGACAAGACTGCTGCTGCGCCACAAGCAGAGAGTCAGCCTCAGCAAGAGACATCGGACACCACCGCAAACGAAGAAAAAACCGACACGCCAGCATGAGTAGCAAAGAGCCAGAGCTATTGACCTTTGGCGAACATCTGGAAGTGCTACGCCGCCTACTTTTTAGAGTGTTGGCGGCTGTAGGTGTGTGTTCTGTTGTCATCTTCTGCTTTAAAGACAAGACATGGGAGATGCTGCTTGCACCTAGCAGCTATACCTTCGTCACTTATCGATGGATAGAGCAGTTGCTAAACGCTATTGGCTTCAGCGACTTTCACTTTGAGCCTTATCAAGTCGACCTCATTGCCACCGATCTCAGCAGTCAGTTCATGCGGCACATCTCTACCTCATTGTATCTCGGTTTGTTGGCGGCCTCGCCATACATCTTGTGGGAACTCTTTCGCTTTATCACTCCCGCACTCTACGATAGCGAGCGTCGTTACAGCGTCATCATTGCCATCGCCATCTTTGTGCTATTTATCATCGGCGTGTTGATGAGCTACTTCATACTTTTTCCCATTGCTTTCCGTTTCTTAGGCACTTATTCTGTGTCGGATGCGGTGAAAAGCACCATCACACTCGACTCTTACGTCACCACCTTTGTGACGCTTACATTAGTGATGGGAGTGGTGTTTCAACTACCTATCATCGCTTTCGTTTTGGCAAAAATGGGATTTATCCGTCAAGAGATGCTGATACACTATCGCAAACACGCCGTTTTGGTGATTATGATTACTGCAGCCATCATTACACCACCTGACCTCATGACACTGTTGCTTGTCACATTACCGCTATACTTACTATATGAGTTAAGCATACGCATCGTTGGACACGTAAAAGTAGCAGAGCCAAAGGAATAGCAACACACAAAACATGGAAAACATCACACTAAAAAACCCTGGACGAATCGTTAAGTTCTCCAGGGTTTTCTATTTGTGTAATGCAATATAGCCAACAATAAAACTCGGTGTAACAACATTATAAAATTGAGAGAAAAATAGGGGAATTAAATTTTTTTTCTCATTGGAAATAACGTACCTTTGTCCCCAAATTGGATAGTGAGAAAGAACGGCGTAAATGCTTGTTAGAATCACAGTTCAACGCAACAGAAACAAACTCAAAAATAAGTATAAGTCATTATGAAAATGCACAATTTCAACGCTGGTCCTTGCTGTTTGCCAAAGCAAGCCATCGAATCAACCATCGAAGCTATCCGTAACTTCGATAACACTGGCATCGGTCTTCTTGAAATCTCACACCGCACTCCAGGTTGGGAACGTATCATGGCCGAAACAGAACAAATGTGGCGCGAATTGTTGAACATCCCAGAAGAATATGCAGTTATGTTCCTCGGTGGTGGTGCTTCAACACAATTCTTCACCGTTGCCGCTAACATGTTGAACAAAAAAGCTGCTTATCTTCAAACTGGTGTTTGGGCTAAGAAAGCTGCAAAAGAAGCTAAATTCTATGGTGAAGTTGAAATCGTTGCTTCATCAGAAGACAAAACATACAGCTATATCCCAAAGAACTACACCATCCCAACCGACGCTGATTACTTCCACATCACAACCAACAACACCATCTACGGCACAGAAATCAAATACGATATGGATTGCCCAATCAACTTGATTGCTGACATGAGTTCTGACATCATGAGCCGTCCAGTAGACGTTAAAAAATATGCTTTGATTTATGGTGGTGCTCAAAAGAACGTAGGCCCTGCTGGTGTTACCTTCGTTATCGTACGTAAAGACCTCCTCGGCAAAGTAGAACGTCCTCTCCAAACCATGGTAGACTATCGTACACACTGCCCAGAAGAACAAAAGAACCACTCAATGTTCAACACTCCTCCTGTATCAGCTATCTTCGTGATGCACGAGACCTTGAAATGGGTGAAAGAAAACGGTGGTGTAGAAGGCATGTACAAACGCAACTGCGCTAAAGCAGAATTGCTCTACAACGAAATCGACCGCAACTCAATGTTCGTTGGTACTGCTGCAAAAGAAGACCGTTCACGCATGAACGTATGCTTCGTAATGGCTCCAGGCTACGAAGACAAACAAGATGCATTCATGGCATTTGCTAAAGAACGTGGCATGGTAGGTATCAAAGGTCACCGTTCAGTAGGTGGTTTCCGTGCTTCTATTTACAACGCTTGCGAACTTGAAGACGTTCAAGCTTTGGTAGATTGCATGCAAGAATTCGAAAAATTGAACAAGTAATTTTTCAATCCTTATACACAAAAAAAGAGCCGTAATAACTTACGGCTCTTTTTTTTGTGTAGGTAGGTAATACTTTATTAATATAGAGTATACTTAACTCAGCAATTTACCCAATAAACCATTGACTACGGAGAGCACTAAACTGAAAACGAGTGCCCACAGGATGCCATTAACTTGAAACGATGACATGAAATGCGATGCTAACAAAATAATGGCAGCATCGATGATGAGAGTGAACAATCCG
>JAUNIJ010000171.1 GCA_030523485.1 Bacteroidales bacterium | reverse complement strand
TCGTACTATTGTGGTGCTTACCTTTGCTTGACTGATGGTGTTTATGGTGGGCTCTCAAACCCAGATCAGTACCCTTGATGTAAAAATACTCTTGTTTTTGGTTTTATCAGGTTTGGCGACCGGAGCATCGTGGCTTTGTTTTTACAAAGCATTACAAGATGGTGTTGCAAGCATTGTAGTTCCCATTGACAAGCTCAGTATTTTGGTAACCATTGCGTTTTCTTATGTTGTGTTTCATGAACGGCTGTCAAAGGCATCTGCTGTTGGATTGCTTTGTATTGTGGTAGGCACGTTAGTTATGCTTATTCCGTAACGGTTTTCGTCTGTTTAAATTGATGTAGAACGGCATGTTATTTCGCCATCAAAAAGCATGTTATTTCGTTTTCAAGTTGTGTAATAGGGCGTAGAATTTTGTCTACGGTCTTGACATACATCACTAACATGCATCCCGTTGCTTTTAGTCAAAGACGCCTATCAAAAGATGCTCATTGCTGGTACCTATCAACCCGAATATCAGTACGAGGGAATACGAATTGCTGATGCCACTGATTGGTTGAACTGCCCTAATCCCCAAAAGTGAGTAAACTGTAATTTTGGGGAACAAGAGATGGTAGTGTGCCAAATATGTACCACAACAACCCTAAGTTCCAGCATTGTGATTATATTGTTTAGGCGTTCAGAGTTATAAAACAAGAAAAGCAACAACGGGAATAGTAACCACGCAAGCTACAAAGGTCATTATGGCTATTCCTGTTGCATAGGCTCCTTCCGAGCCATTTTGTTCACTAATCATAGGCACTACCGTCATAACTGGTAAGGCTACGTACAACGCAGCACAACCGGCTATTTCTGCAGATAGGCCCAAATAGGTACAGAGAAACCCAGTGCCAACGGGTAGCACAAGCATCTTTATTGCGATAAGAATGTATGATTCTAGACGTTTGATTATCTGCCCAACCTTGTTAAAACATATCATTGCTCCAAGAAACAACATACACATTGGTGTTGCTGCACGGCTGATGATAGACAGTGCGGAATCTATCACCCCAGGCAAAGTAAGCCCACTTAGTCCAACAACGACGCCAAGAACAATTGCAACGATATTCGGAGACACAAGCATCTTTATGTTGAAGCGAGCATTAGCCTTACCGCGTGCCGTAGAAAGCCAAATGCCATATGTCCAAAACAACAGTTGATCAACAACGCTAAACAAACACATGAATAACGTGCCTATTTCGTTAAACACCGTTGAAAACAACGGGAAGCCAACAAAACCAGTATTGCCAAAAATGAAGGCAAATTGGAAGACGCGGTCTTTATCTTTTTCTATTCTCATAATTTTTGCAACAAGAAACGCTACAACAGCTAATGTGATGTAAATCCCTGCAGATAACGGAAACAACACGGCGTTTTCACTGATAAGATTCAAGGTTATCGATGTAGCAACTGTATAGAAAATCATTACTGGAAGAAACAGCTTTGTAATTAGTAAAGAAAACTGCCCCATTCCTTCTTTTTTGATAACTCCAAGTTTGCTCATCAAAACACCAGTAGCAAGAAGCAAAAAGAAAATCACCATCGTTTCTAATGTTGCTTGAAAAGCCATGGTAGCAACTCCTTCTAAACTGTTCAGACTTTGAATTATTAGAGATCATTATGGCAATACAGGCTTTCATTTACCGTACGTTATCGTACAATTTGTTCGATAACGTATGCGTGAAAGGCAAAGTCGTGGATAAGCGCGTAGAGAAAACACAGCTGGCACTAAAAAATGCACTGCTTGAGGAACTAAAAAAGAAACGTTTAGCAGATATAACCGTGTCAGAACTTTGCTCTACAGCAGATGTTAGCAGGTCGACGTTTTATAGCAATTATCCAAACGTGTTTGATGTTTTTGTTGCATTAGTTGTTGATTTTTCATACGAAACTAGATCTTTAAAATCGCATTTACGCTGTAAGGAATGTGAAGAAAGCGAAGGGAAGCTTCCCTACTGTATTGCAGTAAGAAAAACCACAAGATACAAAGATGTTGTTAGACAAGATTGCTTTTTGCCCCTCTTGTTGAAAGTTTTAGAAAACACAGGC
>JAUNIJ010000048.1 GCA_030523485.1 Bacteroidales bacterium | reverse complement strand
CAATTAGCAAAAAATCAGTATATTTGCACCATCAAACAAACACACAAAAAAAATAAAACACAAACACTATGGAACCCTTTATCGACGACACCATTAGGATCATCATTTATATCATTGTTTTTTTTGTCACCATTCTACCTATCATCTTTTTGATAAAAATCTGGGTGATGACGAACAATGTGAAACGCATGAACAAAAAAATGCAACAAATGTTGGACATCATGACCGAAGAACAAGCCCGTCAACGCACACTGATAGCCTTGAAAGAAGAACGCATCAAACAAGCTAAGGTAAAAAGCGAAGAAAGCACTGCTACAGAGACAAATAAAACACAAGAAACCAACACCGATCACAGCGCCTATATGCCTCACAACAACCCCACAGCATAAACAATTCCATAAGTGGAAAAAAGTGGGAAAAAAAAGAGCGCAAAACACTATGAGTCACAAAGAAATACGTAACTTTGCAACTCACACCTTCACACGTCGCCTCCACAACATAGGCACGTTGAGGTAAAAGCGTTAAACAATTAGAACACAGTGACATAATGGGACTTTTCTCGTTCAATCAAGACATAGCCATCGACCTTGGCACAGCCAACACGGTGATTACTTGCAACGATAAAATCGTTGTGGATCAACCATCGGTGGTAGCACTCAACTCACGCACCGACGAACTCGTAGCCATCGGCTCACAAGCACGTCAGATGCACGAAAAAACACCTAAAAACATCTACACCGTACGTCCGTTGCGCGACGGAGTCATTGCCGATTTTAAAGCCGCCGAGTTGATGATACGCGGCATGATAAAACTCCTGCCACGTCAAAACCGTCTATTCTCGCCATCACTGCGCATCGTAGTAGGCATCCCATCAGGTTCGACCGAAGTAGAGATTCGTGCTGTGCGCGACTCTTCGGAACATGCCGGCGGTCGTGAGATATACATGATTTACGAACCAATGGCAGCCGCATTAGGCATCGGCCTCGACGTAGAAGCACCACGCGGTAGCATGATTGTCGACATAGGTGGCGGCACCACCGAGATTGCTGTCATCTCGTTAGGTGGCTTGGTGACCGACAAATCGATACGCACAGCAGGCGACGAGCTGACACACGACATCATCGACCACATGAGTCGACAACACAACGTGCGTATTGGCGAACGCACCGCAGAAGAAATAAAAATCAAAGTCGGCTCTGCACTCGAAGAGCTACCAAGCGAAGAAGTGCCAGAAAACTTCGACGTCGAAGTACCTAACCGCATCACCGCACTACCAACCAAAGTGAGCGTAACCTATCAAGAGATAGCACACTGCCTCGACAAGACCATCATTAAAATCGAAGACGCCGTACACCAAGCATTAGAAAACACGCCAGCCGAACTTTATCAAGACATCGTTCACGACGGCATCCACCTCACTGGTGGCGGTGCATTGCTTCGTGGTCTGGCACAACGCCTCGAGAGAAAATTCCAAATCAAATTCATCGTGGCCGACGACCCACTGCGTGCCGTTGCACGTGGCACTGGCGTAGCATTGAAAAACGTCGACAAGTTTAAATTCCTACTCCGATAGGAGAGGAACAACATACTCCCAAAGCATACACAAGGCACACAGCCGGCAACGCCACACATCAGGAGCCGACCGTTTGCCTTGCGTTTGCATTTTTAGAAAAAGAAAACAGAAAGGACGCGAATAGCAAACTTTGTAGCCTCAACTCCGCGTGGAAAAACTCATTCGATTCATCAAACAGTCGGGCAATTTCATGCTGTTCTTGCTCATCGAGCTCATTGCCTTGTTGGTGATGTTCAACAACAACGCCTACCAACGCAGTGTGTTTGGACGTGCAAGCACAGCGATATCGGCACGTTGCTATGCCATCACCACTGCCACCAAGGAATACTTTGAGTTGAAGATGTTTAACCGACAACTGGCAGAAGAGAACGCCCGGTTGAAAATGCAGCTGGATGCCGCCAACCGCGAGTTGGATCAACTGCGTAACGACAACATCAACGCCATCAGTTACCACTTCAACGACTCGCTTCCACACGACAGCATCACTAAATTTGTGACCGCAAAAGTGGTTTACAACACCATAAACCAACGCCACAACTTCATTATCATCGACAAAGGAGCTCGCCACGGCATCACACCCGACATGGGCGTAGTGAACAGCGAAGGCGTGGTTGGTGTAGTGCAAAGTGTGACACAAAACTACGCTGTGGTGATTTCTGTGCTCAACGAGATAAAAATCAGCGGTAAGTTCCTACGCAACAACTTCCTCACGTCGGTGTACTGGGATGGTCGTTCACCCCTCTATGGCCATATGGAAAACATACCTCGCCACATGGCACCACAAGTAGGCGACACCATCACCACCAGCGGCTACTCCGCCATCTTTCCCGAAGACGTTCCCATTGGCATCGTAAAGAAAGTGACACAAAACAACACGACTGCCGAATACGACGCACAAATAGCCTGGGCAACCAACTTTGGCACAATCAACTACGTGCATGTAGTGAACAACAGCAATCGTCCCGAGGTGATGCAACTCGTAGAACAAACCCAGGCATCGAGCCAATCAAAAACGACACACTAACCCACACGACACGAAATGAAAGACAACCTACTGATAGCATTCAAGGCACTGACGTTCGTGCTACTGCAAGTGTTAGTGCTCAACCATATACAACTGTTCGGTTGGTGCGGCATCTACCTTTACATCATCTTCATACTCACGTTGCCCAATCGTTTCAAACCCATCATATCGTTGCTCATAGCTGCACTCTACGGTGGTTGCATCGATATCTTCTCTGGCGTCTACGGCATGCACACCGCCACCACAGTACTCATTGCCTACATTCGTCCTTCGGTGTTAAAACTATTTGTGTCGCAAGAACAACAAGAGAAAGGCGACCCAAGCGCGAAAAACTACAACAACGCCTTCTACTACTATGCCTTCACACTGATATTTATACACCACACACTGCTCTATCTACTCGAAGCCTTCACCCTCAACGGCATTGGCATCACGATGCTTAAAGCACTAAGCAGTGTTGGCATCACACTATTAGCACTCATTCTCTCGCAAAGCATCAAGAACAGTCGCAAAGAATCGTAATGAGCATCGACAAGTATCAGAATCGCGTCTGGCCCATCCGCATCGTCATCCTTTTAGTGGCAATAGTGTTGGTGGCGCAACTGTTCAACCTCCAGATTGTGCACGACTATCAGGAAGCGGCAGAAAACATCTCGTTTTACCGCAAGACCCTCTATGCTCCTCGCGGTTTGATCTACGACCGCAACGGCGAACTATTGGTTTACAACCAACAAGCTTTCGATGTGATGATAACAGAAAGTGAGGTGCGCAAAGCCGACCACGAGGGACACCCCATCGACACCCTTGCGCTATGCCAACTACTCTCGATAACGAAAGAGGAATTCATCACGCGTATGAACGACATCAAAGACAAGAGTAAAAACGTTGGCTACTCAGCACTCGTTCCACAACGCCTCATCACACAACTCTCACCAACCGACTACGCCTCGCTCCAAGAAATGCTCTACAAATTTCCTGGCATCACGACGCAAAGCCGCACACTACGCGAATACAACAGTCACCACGCCGCTCACACACTTGGTTACATTGGCGAGGTGCCACCAGAAATAGTAAACGAAAACCCCTACTATCACCCAGGCGATTACATTGGAATCTCAGGATTAGAGAAACAATACGAAGAAGTGCTTCGCGGACACAACGGCATCGAAATACTTCTACGCGACAAACACGGACGCATACAAGGCAGTTACGACAACGGACAACACGACCACGCACCTGTGCCAGGCAAAGATCTCACACTTAGCATCGACATCGAACTGCAAGCATTCGGCGAAATGCTGATGGCGAATAAAGTAGGTAGCATTGTAGCCATCGAGCCCAAGACCGGTGAAGTGCTTGCCTTGGTGTCGAAACCCGACTACGACCCATCGCTATTGGTTGGTCGACAAAAAGCACACAACTACAACACACTAATTAACGACCCACACAAGCCACTGCTCAACCGTGCTATCATGACGAAATATCCGCCAGGGTCGACATTCAAGACTGCCAACGCACTGGTGTTTCAAAAAGAAGGTATCATCACAGCCTCAACAGCCTATCCTTGTTCGCACGGCTATCACGTAGGCAACTTTCACCTCGGATGTCACGGACATGCGTCGCCGCTCGACCTTGCAAACTCAATAGCCAACTCATGCAACGCTTACTATTGCTACGCTCTACGCGCCATGCTCGACAACAAGAAATACGAGAACATACACGAATCGTTTGAAGTGTGGAAACGCGACATCGTACAATTAGGCTTCGGCTATCGTTTAGGCATCGACCTCCCAAACGAAAACCGTGGTTTTATTCCTAACGCCGACTACTACGACAAGATTTACGGCAAAAACCGCTGGCGTTCGCTCAGCGTCGTCTCCATAGCCATCGGACAAGGCGAGGTGGACGCAACACCACTACAACTGGCCAACTTGGCAAGCATCATTGCCAATCGTGGCTACTATTATAAACCACACCTTGTGAAAGCCATCGGCAACGGACACATCGACACCGCCTACACCAAACGACACGACATAGGAATACCACAAGAATATTTCGCGCCCGTAGTACAAGGCATGCAATGGGCAGTTAATGGTGGCGGCACAGGCTCAACAGCACGTGTAGCACAACTCGACAGCATAACAATTTGCGGTAAAACAGGCACCGCCGAAAATCCACACGGCGCCAACCACTCCTGGTTTATCTGCTTTGCCCCTAAAGACGACCCACAAATAGCTATTTGTGTGTTGGTAGAAAACGCCGGTTATGGTGCCACCTGGAGTGCGCCTATTGCCAATCTGATGGTTGAAAAATACATCAAACGAGAAATCAGCGAAGCACGACAACCACGCGTTGAAAGCATCTCAAAAGCTGTAATCCTTCCACCAGTAAAACAAACGACAAAGAAATGAGCAAGGAACACAACAGCATATTCGCCGCTATCGACCGTCCAACAGTGATTATCTACCTACTACTACTCATTGTAGGGTGGTTTAACATCTACAGTGCAAGCTACGACTATAGCCCGGGCTTTTTCCTCGACTTCGAAGCACACCGCACTGCCACCATGCAACTTATTTGGATAGGTGTTGGACTCGTCACAGCACTGTGCATCACACTCATCGACAGTAGTTACTACAGCCAATTGGCATATATTATCTACGGGTGTATCATCCTACTACTCATCGCAACCATATTCATTGCCCCCGACACCAAGGGATCGCACTCATGGCTCTACATCGGACCAGTGGCCATACAGCCAGCAGAATTTGGCAAATTTGCCACCTCACTCGCTGTAGCAAAGATGCTAAGCGAGGAAGGATTTAAACTCAACAACTTTCGCAGTTACCTCCGCGTCGGGTTGCTCATTCTTTTGCCCATCGGCATCATCGTGCTACAACAAGAGACAGGCTCTGCACTTGTCTACTTTTCGTTTATTCTCGTACTTTATCGCCGCGGATTACCTGGCTTAATTCCTGTGCTTGGTGCCGCAGCCATACTACTATTTATATTAGTTATCAAATATAGTGGCATTCCATTTCTCGAAAGTAACGACGGTGAACTTGGTGTGATGATATCGATGTTTATTGTGTTTCTTATCAGCCTCGGATTACTCATTGGCTACCGCAAAGACATACGTTTAGCACTCATTATGCTAGTGTCGTACGTAGGTATCGTCGGCCTCATCATTGCCATCGATCGACTATTCGTTGCCCTTCCACTCAACACCCTATTCACCGCCACAACAGCCATAGCAGCTGTATTCCTTGTCGTATGGGGCATAGCAACACGCCGTAGCAGTTACGCTTGGATTGGACTTTTTATCGTGAGCGGCATCGCCTTCTGCCTCTTTGCCAACTACTTCTTTGAACACATCCTTCAAAACTACCAACAGATGCGCATCAAAGTAGCATTCGGCATGGAAGACGACCCTCGCGGCGTAGGTTACAACGTGAACCAATCGAAAATAGCCATTGGTTCTGGCGGACTTCTCGGCAAGGGATTCCTTCATGGCACGCAAACGAAATTGAAATATGTTCCCGAACAAGCCACCGACTTTATTTTCTGCACCATTGGTGAAGAGTACGGATTTGTCGGTTGTCTGACCATTATCGTGCTTTACGCCGCTTTATTAATGCGCCTCATCACATTGGCAGAACGCCAACACCAAATGTTTGCTCAAGTCTATGGCTACTGTGTTGTTGGCATCATCTTGTTCCATTTGATTGTAAACATTGGTATGGTGCTCGGTTTAACACCAGTGATTGGCATTCCACTGCCATTCTTAAGCTATGGTGGCTCGTCGATGCTCTCGTTCACGCTACTGATATGGATTTTTCTTCGACTCAACGCCAACGAGCAAAGTAGCTATTCAGCAAAAGGATAGAAAAGAAAAAACGGAAAAAGAACAACGTAAGCAACACAGATAACAGAAAAAGTTGTACCTTTGCACCCGCAAATAAGGAAAGTTGCCAGAGTGGTCGAATGGGCCGCACTCGAAATGCGGTGACCGGGTAACTGGTCCGGGGGTTCGAATCCCTCACTTTCCGCAACATCCTTAAAAAACAAAAAAACCTCTCAAGCATCGCTTGGAGTTTTTTTTGTTTATAGAGATTGACAGAATGTAGCCATCATTCACATCAATAAAGAAAAACGAGCACCTCAGCCTTTGTCGGCAAACTTCTTAAACTCCGCCTCATCCATATCTACCAATTTTTGTGCACGCTCGACATACGGCAACGCTTCTCTCAGACGTCTCAGCGCTATTACAGCATCGAGCAAACCTTTCTTTCGGTAGCTCGGAGCCGTTCGAATACGTTCTTGAAGCAACTTGATGCGTTCATCGATAACGTCACAACTATCATTATTTTTTTCGTTTTTCGACATAGCGGAAGAGATAGCGAACAAAAAGCCGCACAGACACAACTTGATGTTCAACCATGTGAAAGACAAAATTAGATATTTTTTTCAACACACCTTCAGATTGCAACAAGTTTTTTTCGGGAAAATACATCGCCAACCTCACCTCACTTATTTATGCACAAAACACAGACATACAAACACTTACACGCAAAAGAAAATTAGTTGCAAAAAATTTGGCTATGTCGTAGAAGTATTGTACTTTTGTGCCCGTTGAGAATGGTGCTATCGTCTAGTGGCCTAGGACGTCGGCCTCTCACGCCGAAAACCCGGGTTCGACTCCCGGTAGCACTACCATAAGAAAAAAACAAAGCGGATGACACTCAAACAGTTCATCCGCTTTTTTTGTCGATGGCGTTCATTCGAACAGCATACACCACAAAACAAACTTGAAGAGAAAAATTAAAACACCCTAACACAGAAAAAAAAGACCCTATGAGAGGAAAAATGTCGTCAAAACAGTGTCAATAAAAACACACACCATCACACTATAATTTGCACGTACCTCTATTTAATAATTTAGTCTTTTCCAAAGAGGATAGCCAAGTTGACGACGGAGTTTTAGTTTGCGTATAACACTGATTTTTTTTCGTGGTAAACGTCCTTGATAATTACGTTGGAAATCGTCGACAGCCTCAAGCACGCGCTCGCTATTACGTTGGTCACGATGTGCTTCATGATGCAATGTGTAGGCGCAAATATTCTCCATCAACGCTTCAGGGTGTGTGAGTGCCTCGGCAATGGCAGTAGCTACTTCTGTAGGTTGTTGCACATCGATTAAATGTGGACCAGGATGAGAATTGCGGAACGTCACAACTGGTTTATCTAACAACATAAACTCAAGAATGAACGAGGAACTGTCGCACAACAACACATCGGCCTGTTTGATAAGTTGCAGTTTGTCGGGACCATCAAAGAAAGTGACGTTATCGTTTTCGTCGGCTATCCGATGATAAGCCTCGAGTATTTCTGGATCGTTAAGTTTTGGGTGAAACGTGATAATCCAATCCCATGGTTGTGTTTTTGCCATCTCGTTGATTACATCAATAAGATGTGGAGCCGAGCAGACATTACGTGTAAATGTAGGCGCATAAAGTATTAATGGCCGAGCATTAGACGTTGTTTGTTGCATTTGCGGCGAGAAATAAGTATCGGCTTTTGTCCACCCTGTTTCATAGACTTTAAAAAAACGATACTGCTCTGAGAGTTGTTGGAAATAAGGCGTTGACGATGGTCCTTGCGTGCAATAAATATCAAACCATCCTCGTATGGTGAAATGATCGTCGATGGCCTCATAGCGTTTTTGAATAGCATAACCATGAAACAGTGCTACTTTGATACCGGGAAAGAAGTCTGGAATATAATTGCCAGGTGCAAACACAGCAACAGGATTGAACACATCAACATCATCAAATGTGCAAATCTGTTTTTCGTCGTCTTTTAGTGAATTCTCACAACTCGACTCAATGTACCATGCTGCCACATCGCCTCGTCGACGTATCGCATCTTGCAAAGGTCGCATAATCGAGTAGGCATATGGCAACGTAACGTAGAGAAGATAATGTTTTGGGTGGTTCATTGTTTTTGTGGTATGTAATGTTTCCAAAAATCGATGTTTTGCGGTTTAAGCCAGCCATGACATCCCATAGGGAGTTGATTGTGGTTTGTTTCTAAGCAACGTTGAGGACGTGTGTCGAACGAGAATTGTAGTGCCTCTGCCATCGTGGGATAGCGGAAGTTGATTGGTTCGATAGCCCAAAAAACATCCTCTCCATACATATGATGAGTTTGTCGAAGATAGTGCTGTATGCGCGATTGCTGTGTCTGACACGTTTTCAAGAAACTGTCGACACGACGTAACGAGAGTCCTCCGTTACCAACCTTACCATAAAGTCGTCGATTTTTCGGAAAGAGGTAACGTAGCAATGGCAAGCTCCAAATACCGCGACGCCACCATGGTGCCCCTACATAATCATAGCCCTTAGCACACCACACATCAAGTTCGTTACGGAAGAGCCATGCGTCAGGTTGACATATCAATATGTATGTATAATTGATGAAAAGTTGATAAAACTCGGCAGATAACATCATCTCGTTATAGCCACGCAACGATCCCTCCGTCATCCAACGGTTTGGAATGCGCTGCAGTTTTGCTCTATTTAAGCAAGTCGGCAATGTTGTGATGTCGAGACGTTCGGGCACAACGGCTATAATGTCGACACCACTTAGCAATTCAACATTATGTTGCACAGTCATCCACTCCTCAGTTTTGAGGTCGACACGATGTATGGGTATAACGACAGCAACACTCATCGATATGTTATTCGTATTCATAGGATATGTGTCGGTTTTTCCAAAAACGTTTGCGTGCAGCTAATATCAGGCGTAAGCAATTGTTTTCGTCAGCATGTCTTGCTTTTGCATAGTGATGTGCAACGATTCGGAAGAAATCTTCTTTTCCCCAAAGCCTTGCAAAACTTCGGCAACCTTGTTCGATGTTTACAGTACCGAATCGCATGCGATTGATGTCGACGATGGCAAAATGTGGTATGCCTTCATTGTCAACATCAAACAAGATATTACCTGGCGAGAAGTCTTTATGCATCACACCTTTTTCGTGCATCTCTGCCGCCATCGTCGCCATAGCTGCCACAATGGTTTCACGTCCGTCGAGTGTTCCGTGTCCAAATTCATAGAAGTCGCGCGACAATGGCATTTGAATGGTTATCAGATAGGATGTTCGTAATCCACCCATTTGATGTTGTAGCAGAAAAGCGACGGGCGTAGGCGTTACGATGCCCAAAAGAGCAAGGCGTTCAGCATTATGGTACGCACGTACAGCTTTTGGTTTACGTAACAAAGCATACACCCACCGATTGATAAAATTAGGCACGCAATATTGTTTTACGTTCAAAACAACACCATTCACCTCAAACACTTTGATGCAATTACGTTTGTGATAGATGGTGGTTCCTTCGTAATTAAAGCGCTGTGGTAATGTAGCGAGCCAATCTGTAAGATAGCTGTATGTTGATGCTACGTGCAAGGTATCCATAGCAACAGTTACACTGGTTTTTGTTTAATGTCATCGGGATTCGTCACATCGTCCTCCAAATCCTTCAAATCGATATCACTGCCACGTAACATTGGTAGAGCAAGGTGATAGCGTGTAGCAAGTAAACGTGCTAAGATGACAGCCACGGCAGCTATTATTTGTGTGGTGATAATGTCGACTCCCAAGCGCACACACACCCAATAGATTAAGCCTCCTATGACACACGCCACCGCATAAAGCTCGCTACAAAAGATAAGTGGCACACGATTCAATAATACGTCGCGAATGACCCCTCCTGCAGCACCCGTAAATGTGCCCATGATAATAGCAACCCAAAAGGGGAAGCCAACAGCAAGAGTTTTTTCAATACCAACAATATTAAATAGCGCAAGACCGATGGCATCGAACACGAACATGGTGTTGCGCATATGAATCACTTTCTTGCCAAAGATGACCACGGTGAGTAGTGCCAAGCCAGTGATGACTAAGTAAGACGGCTGGTTCATCCAAAAGGGTGTAAGTCCAAGCATAATATCGCGTAGTGTGCCACCGCCAACAGCAGTAGCAAGGCCGCAAACATAAGCTCCGAACCAATCAAATCGTTTTGCTGCAGCGAGACGAATACCCGACACGGCGAATGCGTAGGTACCGATATAGTCGATAACGTCGAGAAAAGTGAGGTGTAAAAGCATGAGGATGTTTGTTATTGTATGATTTGATAACCAACAAGTCGGTCGTAACGTTGACCGAAGCCACGATGATAAACAAGTATGATATATTCATTTTCGGTGTTCCAATAGGAACCTTCGATAGGCAACAATGAGGCTTGTGTTTTCCCTTTGGGCAAGAAGGCATACTGAAAGCTGTAGCCACCTTGTTTGAGATAAAGCGAACAGGCGTATCCATTTCCTGTTGGTGTTTGCTGATAAGTCATCTGTGAGAGGGGGTCGAGCCGATTACCTGTAAGGTCGCCAAGGAGATAGACGGAGCCGTTAGGCAGATAGTTTGTTTCAAGAAAGAAATGTACCCACATGTAATCAGCTTCGATGTCGACATCATCGCTATGCTGACGATTTATCACCATACGACCATCAGCATCTCCGCCCGATGTAGGTGTAGCATAAGGTGTGCGCGGTGTTGCAGAAATAAGATCGACATGCATCACGTTGTTGAGCGCTTCAATACGATTAATGCCTGCGCCATAAGTATATTCGCTAGAAAAATCGATGGTACGATATTCATTACCCCCTTCAAACACCAACGCTCGATTATCGCGATAGGTTTCTTTGCTGAAAGTGGTGTAGTTTGGTCGTGGGTTTATCACCATATTGTCTGTACGACGGTTTTGCATCACCACCACACGAAACTCACGTTGTGGGTCGCGCACGGTGTAGTTCTGATGGTCGATTTCGAAATTCACCATCTGATAGTGTGTTGAAATACCTAATGGTGTGTTACCCGACACCTCACCTGAAATGGTTACCATTGGTTCAACAATCGAGAAGCACGCCACAGCGGCAGGATTGTCGTAGTCGTAGTCTTTCGCAATCAACACAGCATAGTTTCCCGAGATGGTTAACGCAACATCGTTATTCGGAAGACGCACTTCGTAGTGCGTGTATGGCACCGTGGTAAGTTGCGATGTGGTGCCATAGTCGAAACTATTTTCTTGAAATCCGCGCAAGTACTCTGCCGAAGCGAGTTCGGAAGGTGTCCAATCGGCATTGCAATGCACTACTTTATAACTGTAGTTACTATTGCCATAGGTCATGTCGTCGAATTTTATGACAATAGTACCGCCTTCCAATGCAATGATAGGCGCTTCAAGAGGTGCGCCATCAGGAAACACTATGAGCGAGTTTACTTCGTTGCTAATTGGATGCGTATAATAGGTCTGCGCAGTAACGAGCGAAGAGAAAAGTATTAAGAGAAGTGAACCTAACACCAACCTACACACTCTACCACAATTTTTAATCTTTCTTTTGATAGGAGATAACATCATAACCCTCTATTTCTTTTACAATGCAAAGATAAGAAACATTGTCTTAATCAGACATCGAATCTCAACAGAAAAAAAAACATTTTAGCTGAACTTACGGAAACCGCACAAATAAACATAGGTCTGACTAAAAGCCAGACCCATGAACTTATAGATGTATTATCGTGCCTTAGAAAATCACTTCAACAGGCAACTCTAGCAAGACATTCTTTGAGCCGTCATAACCATTGATATACACCTTCATTGGTTGCTTATACCCCAAAGTCGGTTTTCTTGTAAAGACTAAGAATGCCGCAATATGCGGGCCATATTCCTTCAAATCAACCGAGTACGGTGTGTCGCCACCTAACAACATCATATCATCTCGAGTAACATCAACCAGCGGTTTGTCAATCAAATGAGTATAACTTGATTCGCTCTCGGTTGTACAAATCTGGCGATACAAGGTGTTCACTATTGCCTCATTGCGCACACCACTCTCCCAATTATACTCCGCTTCATAGCCACTCTTTATGTACGGTATCGGAGTGATTCCTACAAAACGAATGATATCGTTCAAAATAGAACCTGCTGGATGTTGTTCATCAAAATCCTCCACACATGTCACAACAATCGACTCTATGTCAAAACAAGCATAATTTCGACAAGGATAAAGCCAAGAATCATATATTATACATTTCCGATAATAACATGTATCAGAATGACGATTGTTCATTCGTTCAAATATATCAATATCGCTTTGACGATAATACTTGCTATTAGGAAACTCGTATTCCAT
>JAUNIJ010000170.1 GCA_030523485.1 Bacteroidales bacterium | reverse complement strand
ATTCGTGTATCAAAAAGAGTTGCAAAGATAACATTTTTTATGCTATTTTTACCAAGATGACACTACACAATCGGAAGGTCGGAAATAATGTCAAAGACATGATGCACTGTTTTGATAGAGTTCACTGGTTCCACAGTCATCAATCGTTTCTCTTTTACTTCTTTCAATTGGCAATTACGTGGATATTTGGTGTAGTAAGCCACAATCTTACCAAAAGTGTCGCTTTGATAGTATTCCGAGTTTTTATTTGCCACTAAGTAAGCAACCATTTTACCATTCTTCAAGACTAATTTCTCTATACCCATTTTAATGGCTCGCCATCGTAAACGCAACAAATCAGTAAGATTCTGCACTTCTTGAGGAATGGCACCGAAGCGGTCTTCCATACGCCCAATATAACGATGTAGTTCGTCTTCGTTGGTAAGATTATCTAGTTCACGATACAAACTCATACGTTCTGATACGCTCGAAACATAATCGTTGGGAATCATCATGTTGAAATCTGTCTCTACCACACAATCTGCCACAAAATCAACATTCTCTCGTTGTTGTAATTCTTGACGTTGTTCTGGCAATAGATTTGAGAATTCTTCATCACGCAATTCTATCATTGCTTCATTTAAGATACGTTGATAAGTCTCGTAGCCAAGATCAGCAATAAAACCGCTCTGTTCTGCTCCTAACATATTTCCTGCGCCACGAATATCTAAGTCTTGCATTGCAATGTTGAAGCCACTGCCCAAATCAGAAAATGTTGAAATAGCATCCATACGACGACGTGCGTCCTCTGTCATTTCTTTGTATGGTGGTGCTATCAAATAACAGTAAGCTTTTCTATTGCTACGTCCGACACGCCCACGCAATTGATGCAAATCGCTCAAACCGTACATATTGGCTTTATTCACAATAATAGTGTTTACATTAGGCATATCGATACCCGATTCTACTACTGTAGTTGCTAATAAAAGGTCGTACTCATAGTTTATAAAATCTACGATAGTCTCTTCTAACTGTTGTGGAGGCATCTGTCCATGTCCTACAGCAATACGAATACCAGGCACTAATTCACGTAATTTCTCGGCTAACGTATAAATGCTTTGCACGCGATTATGGATAAAAAAGATTTGTCCGTTACGATTCATCTCATTAACTATGGCGTCATGAATCAGTTGTTCGTCCCAATCAATCACTTCGGTTAACACCGGAAAACGATTTGGTGGTGGTGTGTTGATGACGGAGAGGTCGCGAGCGCCCATCAATGAGAATTGCAAAGTACGTGGTATTGGAGTGGCTGTTAGAGTAAGCGTATCGACGTTCACTTTCAATTGTTTCAATTTTTCTTTCACCGACACGCCAAATTTCTGCTCCTCGTCAATAATAAGTAAGCCAAGGTCTTTAAACACCACATCTTTTCCGACCAATTTATGAGTGCCGATAAGAATGTCGATTTTACCATCGGCAAGGTCTTTCAGTATGATTTTCATTTGTTTGGCTGTCTTGGCTCGTGAGATATATTCCACACGACAAGGAAACATCTGTAATCGTTCGCTAAACGATTTATAATGTTGCAAAGCCAACACCGTGGTAGGCACCAACACTGCTACTTGTTTGCCATCGGTAGCTGCTTTGAATGCCGCACGAATAGCGATTTCTGTCTTACCAAACCCAACGTCACCACATACCAAACGGTCCATCGGTTGTGGCTGTTCCATATCATGTTTTACATCATTGGTGGTTTTAAGTTGATCTGGCGTATCTTCATAAATAAACGAGGCCTCGAGTTCGTGTTGCAAATAACTGTCAGGAGAAAAAGCAAATCCCTGCTTAGCCATGCGTGCAGCATAGAGTTTGATGAGGTCGCGCGCAATATCTTTCACCTTGCTTTTCGTGCGTTCCTTCAAACGCTCCCAAGCACCGGAACCAATCTTATTAATACGTGGTTCCTCACCCTCTTTGCTCTTATATTTTGAAATACGGTGTAACGAATGAATGCTAACAAACACATTATCACCATCTTTATATATCAGTTTCACCACTTCTTGTGGTTTACCATTATTTATGGTGGTGAGCAATCCTCCAAATTTTCCAATGCCATGATCGA
>JAUNIJ010000047.1:12957-13166 GCA_030523485.1 Bacteroidales bacterium | reverse complement strand
TTTTTATTTTGGTGGTCATACCTATATTTTCTCTAATAAAATATTTAAATTTGATGATTATTGGGAAAATACAGTTGAACATATGCTCCCTAATACATATTACGACTTTCCTCTTGATAGTTTTGCCAAAGCAACAAGTTATCCTAAGGTTTTACTACGATACAATAACAATATCGTTTTAGGTGGCTATGGGTACTATTGGGCTTCTG
>JAUNIJ010000047.1:0-12947 GCA_030523485.1 Bacteroidales bacterium | reverse complement strand
GTGAATGTGTGATGAGTGGTGCAGTAGATAATGGCGACCTTTACATTCTTACAACAACGAGTAACACAACAACGGTAAACTATTATACTCGGTTTTATTATAGTGATGCACGTATTTACAAAAATGGTCAACTCATACATGAAATTACCAATATTAGAAATCCAAGAGATTTGTTTGTTATTGGCGGAGATTGTTATTTCTTAGCTGTAGATATGGAAGATAAAACTTTTGGTTTGTGGAAAAATGAAGATAGAATTCATGAGTACGGATATTCTGATGAAGTAAAAGTATTCGAAGATATGGAAAAGGACTTTTATTATATATTTCAGCAAAACCTTGTGTTTAGCTTGAAATAGCGGAATGTCTTTTTATCGAATCAAAATAAATCAGCATCGTTGCTTATCTTAGAAATAGGGTTTGGTTTGTGACACCTTTCTAAGAGATACAAAAAAAATCGGACTGCTATATGAGCGTCCGATTTTTTTGTTGGTTAATGTTTCCCAAAAACCTAGTAATTGTGGTTGGCTTAATTATGAACTACTGTGCCGATGTTTTCTCCGTTTATTACCTTTAAGAGATTACCGGGAGTATCCATGTCGAACACAACGATTGGAAGGTTGTTCTCTTTACACATCGTGGTGGCTGTGAGATCCATTACCTTGAGGTTGCGGTGGTAGATTTCGTCGTAAGTTATCTCGTCAAACTTCGTTGCTGTTGGGTCTTTCTCTGGGTCGGCGGTGTAGATGCCATCTACACGTGTACCTTTAAACATTGCATCTGCCTTGATTTCGATGCCACGAAGCGACGAGCCTGTATCGGTGGTGAAATAAGGATTGCCTGTGCCAGCAGAGAAGATACATACCTCACCATTCTCTAAACACTCGATGGCACGTGGTTGTGAGTAGAACTCTCCAATAGGCTCCATGCGAATAGCAGTAAGCACACGTGCTTTAATGCCTTCGGTTTGTAGGGCAGAGCAGAGCGCAAGACTATTGATGACGGTAGCCAACATACCCATCTGATCGCCTTTCACACGGTCGAAACCTTTCGCTGCTCCGCTTAAACCACGGAAGATGTTGCCGCCGCCAATCACAATGCCAATCTGTACGCCCATACGAGCTACTTCTGCAATCTGTGAAGCGTATTCTTTTAAACGAACTTGGTCGATGCCGTAATGTTGAGCACCCATGAGCGATTCCCCGCTCAGTTTCAATAGTATTCTTTTGTATTTCATTGCGTTAATGTGTAAGTGCGAATGTTTGTTTTCTCCACCACAAAAATAATCTTTTTCAACCAATCTCCCAATAGTAATGGCTAAAAATATACCATGTTATACGAAAAAATGCGATTCGTTGTCATGTGAGAGATGTTATGAGTTTGGTCAAGAATAAAGATTGTTGTAAAGAGTTGGTGTATAACTTTGATATATGCCCATTTTTCCTTACCTTTGCAAAGTTCTAATTAATGCAGTCTATTGGTTAATTATTAGAATCTTATGACAAAGATACGACTTAAATATATACTCCTTTTGGGAATGTTGCTCGTTGGCTTATCTCCATTGCATGCGCAGCATTCTGAAATGGCCACCACTGAGATTGAGCTCGACTCGCTCTTTGTGCATCTCACCAAGGCAGAGAGTGACTCTGTACGCACGATAATCAACGACTCCATCCTTACCATCATCACCGATATGATGGATAACGTCGAATCGTTTAACTACCCATTCGAGCGTCTCGACTATTTCGGCAAGATCTATAGCACCGATCATCGTTTGCGCATCTATTCCTGGTGTTTTCCCTTGGCAGAAACACTCAGTTTCTACTGCATCATACAAACTAACGATGGTGGCTGGCAGTTGCTACAAAATAGTCAACCCACCGAACCGAAAGAGAATCAGCTGGTGAACTCGCGTAACTGGTATGGTGCACTCTATTATGAGGCGATACCGTGTAAGTTTAAAGCAAAGAAGGTGAAGGGCGTGTATTATGTATTGGCTGGCTGGGGTAGAGCAACGGGTGATGCCTTGAACCAATACAAGGTATTGGAGGTGTTGGAACTCGACGAAGAAAACAACCTCTCGTTTGGCAGACCAGTGTTTAAAGATGAGGAACGACTGACTCGCCGCCGCGTCTTTCGCTATGATGCACAAACCGGTATGAATGTGCTGTACGACGTAAAAGCCAAAGCATTCTATGTCGACCATCTCTCACCACTCAAACTCACCGAAGACGGACAGCCTCTCACCTACGGCGTCGACATGTCGGTAGACGCCTTCAAACTCAAAGCAAAACTTTGGCAATACAAAGCCAATGTCAATGCTAAGAATCAGAAATGATGACACCATAAAGCTTATCACAGCTACAGACAAACTATCAACTCATCACCTTTGACCCCAAGCCACTCATCGACAGTTGCCCGTTTAAAATCATACTATGACACCAAAAATAATAGTTTTAACACCAGTTCGTAATGAGGCGTGGATACTGCGTGCTTTTCTAACCGCCACATCGTTGTGGGCAGATCATATCATCATTGCCGACCAAATGTCTGATGATGGCAGCCGCGACATCTATAAAGACTTTCCGAAAGTCACCCTCATCGACAACAACCGCAAAGAGATGCATCAAGCCGCCACACGCCGACTGCTGTTTGAGGAGGCACACCGTATGCTTGGCAACAATGATGCCATACTTTTGGCACTGGATGCCGACGAGATATTATGCGGCGATTTTCTACACTCGAAAGCTTGGCAGACCATACTCAATAGTCAGCCAAACGATACATTTTGTTGGCGTTGGATGTATCTTAAAGGCGGTGACCCAACACAGTATAGTACTTCCAACCTTCAATATTGGTATTGGGGTGTGCATGTCTCGGAGTCGTTTTGGCAAGGTATGTTCCCCGACAATTTTATTCACGAATGGCGTCTACCATGGCCCGACGAATGCACCAAAGAGAAGACGCTGATGTTAGACGATTTGTTTTCTATCCATTTTGCCCATATGAACGTTGCGAGAAGTGAAAATAAGATACGTTTCTATCAGGTATCATCACTCCATGGTAGAATCAATAATGAAACGCGCAAATACACCAGCTATGCTCTTTATAGACAATATCATGGAAGTGGCAATGCTGAATATGCCCCTCTGCCTGATAATGCCTTCTCATATTATCAGCAGCATAACATCGACCTCTGGCAATTGGTAGACCTGAACGATGAGGGTGAGCATATGACAAAAGCCATACTTAATTTCTTTGTGCAAGATGGTATTAAACGCTACGCCAACTTAGATATTTGGGATAGAGAGTGGTGTCTGCGTCATAAAATCACCCCCCCCTAAAATGGTATAATAAGCTATTTATAAGCTATTTGCGCAAAACAAATGGTCGTGATAACTTCTTTGTGAAAGGTATCGACAAAATCGAAAAGAAACTGTTTAGAAGTTAATGGATAAATAAATACATCATCGGTAAAATGCCCTATGTCCAACACATACCCTCTTTCCCTCTCTTTTGTTATTCCCGCCTATAATGCGGAGAAGACCATCACTCGAACGCTCGATAGCATCTTCCGACTGACGTTGGATAGGGCAGACTTCGAGGTCGTCGTTGTCGACGACTGCTCCAAAGACAACACGCCGGCCGTGATAGAGGCCTACGCCAGTAGCCATCCCAACGTCGTCCTATTGCGCCAACCCGAGAACCACCGCCAGGGTGCGGCACGCAATCGTGGCATAGCTGCGGCTAAAGGCGAGTACATCGCTTTTGTGGATGCTGATGATGAGGTGGCGGAAGGTTTGGTTGTGGCGCTGAAGAAAGGCCTAGAAAATAAAGTGGATATGGTGCTGATGGGTATCCGACATTTAATGAATGGAAAATTTGCAGAGGAGTTTTTGACTGATGCTGATGACGGGGTGATGGATGCTGCGGCTTTGTTTGAAAAATATACTATGGACAAATGGAGCTTTTGGGTGCATGTGTGGACTTATCTTTGGCAACACGAGTTTTTAGATAAAGTAAACAGACCATTTGTTGAGGATATGCTGTTTGAGGATACCGACTTTCTATGGCATCACTTGTTGAGAGCACAGCGAGTCACAACCTGCAGTGATGTTGCCTACCTCTACTTTCAAACCCAAGGCTCTACAGCTAGAACCCTAGATTGGAGACACCTCTCCGACCATCAACTCTTAATTGTCAGAATCATGCAAGAGGTCTTTCCGCCTGAGCATGCGTCAGAACAAATCGTAGCATTAAGTCACAAAATAAAAGAAGAAAGAGCTTGGAAATTCAAGGAACTCACTAAGATACATATGCTGACTAAATTGGATTTGAAGGCTTTGCGTCGACTCTATGCCAACCTTGATGCTCACTGCGACAGAGCATCCGTATGGCAGGCTATCAGCACAACTCCATACCTATCTCCTGCCAAAACCTCATGGGTTAAACTCTTCCTCCACCACAAGCACCTCACCATCAGCCTGGCCTACACGCGCCATCTACTCAGAGAAGTAAAATATCTCTTTAAGAAGAAGCAAGGGGAATAAACGCTTCGATTTTTAAAAAACCTTTTAAAATCAAATTTAAACAACAATAGTTACAAAGAATAACAAACAAGATGTCAACCCAAAACAATGAAACTAATTAAAACAACATCCACCACCGGAAACTGTTCATGGTGCGCGAGTATATGTGGGGGGGCTAAAATCCTCACATACAATAAATTAAGAAAACCCCATATGGTTTGTAAAACATTAACTATAACCAACATTCATAAAATCACAGCTGTATGGAGCAATATTCAATATTAATAACCGGAGCCTGTGGCGTTACATCCCGCTCTATTGTCCGTTCACTTAATAAGAGTCGGATTTTCAGCGGAAAATGTAAATTTATCGGAACTGACGTATGCTACAACGAGTATGGAGTCCATGAAGGTCTTTATGAGGTTGTTTATAAGGTGCCCTATTTCAACGACCCCCACTACCGAACAGTTATAGAGGATATCATAGAGAAACATCATATCGAATACGCGTTCGTAATACCGGAACCTGAGGTATTATATTGGAGTGCGAATCCGTTTCCTGTAAAGTTTTCCCGTATACCAACAGATTTTTGCCAGCATGTCATCAGTAAAAAAACACTCTACGACAACCTGCAAGAAAAGCCATATATTCCTACTTATCAAATCATTTCCCGTGATGATATGCTTTCTTCAGAATCAAACATCACGCTCTCCTATCCTATATGGATTCGCGATTTCGCAGAGGGAAGCACATCTGGAAAAGGCTCCTTTATGGCGCACGATTACAACGAAGCCAATGCCTGGGCTATTATTAACAAGGGAATTTCTCAATTCATGCTTTCAACATATCTTCCCGGCCGCAATCTGGCATGTTTTACTTTATTCCACAACGGGAAATTAATAAAGTATGGCGTTGCCCAACGCATGGAATACGTGATGGGAAAGGTTTCGGCGTCAGGAATTACAGGCAACACAAGCAAAGGTAAATTACTGAACGACGAGAAGGTTTTTAATGTGGCCTATGATGCCGTGACTTCAATTGCCCGGAAAACGGCAGAGCCAATGAACGGACTGGTAGTTACCGATTTGAAGGAGGATGCCAATGGTAATCTTTTTGTCACTGAAATCAACATACGTCACGTAGCCTTTACCTCCACATTCGCAAGTGCCGGACTCAACTTTTCAGAATATCAAATGCTGATATTGACAGGACGTGAGCATGAAATCCCCGAGTGCCTCACAATACCGTTCTCTGAAGATAACGTGATGTTGAGAGACATAGATGGTCTGCCTATTTATCTCGAACACTATCAACCCATTCAACAAAAATCATAATTCAACATGGATCTTAACGCTATTTATCTGAGATGCAGATTTTGGACAATCGACTTCCTAAAAGGTTCACCAATTGGCAAGCCATATAAAGAAGTGAAATATATCCAGGAACACTCCTTTCAGAAAGGGCAGCATATACGTGAGAAAGCACTTCATCATATGCTGGAGTTTGCTGCGGCCAATTCCCCCTTTTACCATTCATTAGGCACAAACCTGAGCGATTACCCCGTGATGAACAAGGCCAAGATAATGGACAATTATGAAAAGATAAGGGTTGAGGAGCATCTGATTCCCGGTCAAAAAGGCAAGGTACATATCCAACCCACCTCAGGCTCAACGGGTACGACCTTGAAAATTGCTCAAGACACCAATAAAAGACTGCGTAGAATAGCAGAACTCAAATACTTCGGTAAAATTGTTGGTTTCAAAACTCACGACAAACTGATTCATCTTCGAACTTGGAGCACATGGATAAAAAAGACAGCCCAGCAGATTAAAACAGAAAACATCATTCCATTCGATATCTCGACGTTGGATGATGCCCGTCTGAAAGAACTTTGTGAATTGGCCATCTCATCCAAGGCTATATGTCTGCGGGGATATGCGTCCTCTTTAGGACAAATCGCACAATATGCATTGAAAAACGGATATCAATTTCCACACCTGAAAATTGCCATTTCCGGCAGCGAATCACTTCTCGATGGTACCCGCAAACTATTTAAACGAGTCATGAAGTGTGAGATTATCTCACAATATGCAGACGAGGAGTGCGGCATTCTGGCACAAGAAAGAATTCCAACGAAACAAACCGACAACCCGATGTATTTGAATTGGGCCAGCTATTTTTTTGAGTTTTTGAAGATGGACAGCGACGAGCCAGCTGAATTTGGAGAACTTGCGCGCATTGTGATAACCGATTTACATAATTACGCGTTCCCCTTGATTCGATATGACTGCGGTGATGTGGCCGTCATAGGGAAACCGGACGAATATAGCAACGGATATCCTATCATTGAAAAACTGTATGGACGAAGAGCCGACATCACATACTCAACATCTGGAGCTCCAATTTATTTAGTTACGTATGGAGCTATCATGGAACATTTTATAGAGAACTATCACGGAATTTTACAATGGCAATTTGTACAGAATGGAGAAAAAGATTATACGCTTAAAGTTGTATTGGCAAAAGACCATAATGTTGTTCTTTCAGATGTTGTCAGTCAAATAAAAGAAAATATCGGCAACGACGCGACGGTGAATGTTGAGCAGTTGGACGATATCCCCGTTCTGGCATCCCGAAAACGTAAGGCTGTTGTTAATAATTGGAAGAAATAACTAGATTCTCCCACCCACAACACATTGCCAAATAAGCACATTAAAACATGCTTATTTGGCAATTGTGTTTTATGCGGTTGTTATACAGTGTATTATAATGGAAAAATATGCGGAATGTTTTGCGTTAAGCCTGGCGTTTCTTAGTAATTGCCCAAACAAAAGCCGCACATATCGCAGCCAGAACCATCGCGGCTAACAGACTTTTCATTGGTGTTAACCAGCGAAACCAAACCATCGGAAATACTACCGCTGTCAATATCATTGCGACACACACCGCACTCTTTGTACAACGGAATTTCAAACAGAAAAAATAAAGCAATAGCGTAACTATAATATATAGTAAGACATTGACAATGCGCACGCCAATGGCATAACGAAGCGGAACAATCATTCCTTTCATCTTCAGATGTTTTGAGAGAAGATTCTGCTCCATGTTAGCCTCCATCAACTTTTTATCGAACACAGGATGCAGCGAGGCGTACTCCGAAAATGTGTAACAATGCACATCATCCATCTGAGAGATGCTATCTAACAGCATGTCAATACGTTCTAACGGCCAATCTTCTGTGATGTCGTAAGCATGGAACATGAAGACAATCACACCGTCTTCGTTGTGCAATTTACTGAACGTTTGCTCGAAACAGTCGAAAGCATTGACATGCTCACCATTTATTTCACAAACAACAGTGTGTGGAAGATATTGTATGTGGGCGTTTTCCCACGATTGATTAATACATAATGACGAAGAGATAACCTGATAGCCCAGACTGTCGAGAAAGGTTAGTGTGTTATCGTCGTAGCTGTTCCATGGTGGAATAAATGTGTGTGGACGTTGTCCTAAAAGTGAATCGAGAAAGTAAGTAGCTTGAGATAATAACTCTTGTTGTTGGTCGGCAGGTAAACCACCTAACTCACCACCATTGGTGCGGCGTTGATGACTGAAGCCATGAAGTGCGACTTCCAGCCCCCCCCTATTTGACATTTATTGACATAAACGATGCTGTTTGTGTCGGATACGATTGGGTGACCTAACGAGTCGAAGGGGATGACTGCAATAGTAATGGGAATGTGATGTTTCGCAAACAGTGTGAGTAGGGCGCTGTCGGTGGGATTGTGACGGAAACGGAAGTCGTCGTAACGGAAAATTACATCTACAGCATGCAACTGCATGATGCAGAAACATAATAGAATTAAAGTGATAAAAACTTGCTTTCTCATTGGTGTTGTGAAAATTTATTTTGCGGCAAAATTAAGCAATTTTTTCTTGATTGATACCAAGAAATATTGTATCTTTGTACCATCAAAACATTTGAAAATAAAGTAATCGAAGCCAATGTCTATTGTCGGCTTTTGCGCTTCAAAAAAATCACCAATAAAAACAATGAAAGTAGCACTCATTACGGGCATCACCGGACAAGATGGCTCCTATCTGGCGGAGTTTCTGCTGTCGAAAGGTTACGAGGTGCATGGCGTTATTCGCCGCTCGTCGTCGTTTAACACAGGACGTATCGAACACCTTTACCTCAACGAATGGATTAAAGACATGAAGAAATCGCGCGCCATCAACCTACACTATGGCGACATGACCGATAGTAGCTCGTTGGTTCGCATCCTTCAAGAGATTCAGCCGTGCGAAATCTATAACCTCGCTGCACAAAGTCATGTTAAAGTGAGTTTCGACTGCCCAGAATACACTGCCGACACCGATGCCACTGGCACGTTGCGATTGCTTGAGGCTGTTCGCATTCTTGGCATGGAGAAGACCTGTAAGATCTACCAAGCTTCTACCTCTGAACTCTATGGTAAGGTGCAGGAAGTGCCACAACGTGAGACGACGCCATTCTATCCACGTTCACCATACGCCGTTGCTAAGCAGTATGCTTTTTGGATTATGAAAAACTACCGCGAAGCCTATGGCATGTTTGCTGTGAACGGCATACTGTTTAATCATGAGAGTGAACGTCGTGGCGAGACCTTTGTAACACGTAAGATTACGTTGGCTGCCGCTGCCATTGCCAATGGTAAACAGGACAAACTCTATCTCGGTAACCTCGACGCACGTCGCGACTGGGGCTATGCCAAGGATTATGTGGAGTGTATGTGGCTCATCATGCAACACGAGACACCGGAAGACTTTGTGATAGCAACGGGTGAGATGCACACCGTACGTGAGTTCTGCACATTGGCATTCCAATACGCTGGCATCACCTTACAATGGGAAGGAACGGGTGTTGACGAGAAAGGTATTGACAAAGCTACTGGTCGTGTGCTGGTGGAAGTCGACCCAAAATATTTCCGTCCGACAGAAGTGGAACAGCTGCTTGGCGACCCAACGAAAGCAAAGACGCTGCTCGGATGGAACCCAACAAAGACGCCATTCAAACAGTTGGTACAACTGATGGTGGAAAACGATTTAAAACAATACAATAAATAAGTCATGACGTCGACAGCACAACCGATGCCTAAAGAGGCAAAGATCTATGTGGCAGGTCATCGTGGTATGGTGGGCTCTGCCATCGTGCGTGAGTTGCAACGCCAAGGCTATCACAATATTATTACACGTACACATAGCGAACTCGACCTCATCAGACAAGAGCAGGTAGAGCAGTTCTTCGCACAGGAGAAACCTGACTATGTGTTCCTTGCTGCTGCCAAAGTGGGTGGCATCGTGGCAAACAACGAGGCGCCTGCCGATTTCATGTATCAAAACATGATGTTGGAGATGAACGTGATACATGCTGCCGTAGAAAACGGTTGTAAGAAATTGGAGTTTCTCGGCTCTTCGTGCATCTATCCACGTCTTGCGCCACAACCTATGCCTGAGAGTTGTCTGCTTACCTCCGAATTAGAGAAAACCAACGAGGCTTATGCCTTGGCAAAGATATCTGGTTTGAAGTACTGCGAGTTCCTCAATCGTCAGTATGGCACCGACTTCATCAGCGTGATGCCAACCAACCTTTACGGACCAAACGACAACTATCACCCAACACACAGTCATGTGTTGCCGGCACTCATTCGTCGCTTCCATGAGGCTAAGGTGAGTGGCGCTAAAGAGGTGACATGTTGGGGCGATGGCAGTCCGTTGCGCGAGTTTCTTTATGTCGACGACCTCGCCAACCTGTGCGTGTTTCTGATGAATCACTACAGCGGCAACGAGACAGTGAACGCTGGCACAGGCAAGGAGATTACCATCAAGGCACTGACTGAGTTGGTGGCTAAGGTGATTGGCTACGAAGGTGCGATTTTGTGGGATACAACGCGTCCAAATGGCACACCACGCAAACTGCTCGATGTGAGCAAGGCAACACAGCTCGGATGGCGCTATTCTACAGAACTGGAGGAAGGGATACGTCTTTCCTACAACGATTTCCTCAATAACCCAATGAGGGCAGAACGATAAACAAGTATTAATTTTAGCATACTATGCCAACAGCTATAGAATTCAATCACGTTTCAAAACAATACCGTTTGGGATTGGTGTCGACGCGCACCATCTCACACGACCTTAACCGTTGGTGGCAGACAGCCATTCTGCATCACGAAGACCCATACTTGAAAATCGGTGAGACCAACGACCGTGCCACACGCGGTAACTCCGAATATGTGTGGGCGTTGCGTGACATCGATTTCAAGGTAGAGCAGGGTGATGTGGTGGGCATCATTGGCAAGAACGGTGCTGGTAAGAGCACATTGCTGAAACTCCTCTCTCGTGTCACGACACCAACGACAGGTTCGATACGTGCTCGTGGTCGCATCGCCTCACTGCTTGAGGTCGGCACGGGTTTTCACCAGGAGCTGACAGGACGTGAGAATATCTACATGAACGGCACCATCATGGGAATGTCGAAGGCAGAAGTGAAGCGCAAACTCGATGAGATTGTTGACTTCTCCGGTTGCGAGCGTTACCTCGACACCCCTGTAAAACGTTATTCCAGCGGTATGACCGTCCGCCTAGGCTTCGCTGTAGCTGCCCACCTCGACCCCGAAATCCTCGTTGTCGACGAAGTTCTCGCCGTTGGCGATGCTGAGTTCCAAAAAAAAGCCATCGGCAAGATGCAAGACGTCTCCCGCGGCGAAGGCCGCACCGTACTGTTTGTGAGTCATAATATGGCGAGTATCCGTGCCCTCTGCAAAACAGGTGTACTCCTCGAAAACGGCATGGTGAAATACACTGGCGAAGTGAATGATGTGGTGGACCACTATATTGGTAATGCTGTGCAACTAGGTGGCGAAAAAATAATTGACTCATTTAAAATTAAGGATGACCGTCTTAGGATAGATCAAGTGAAAATTAATGGTCAAGAAACAAATCGATTGGAGTTGCAATGGCCTAATAGAACCATTGATATTGAAATATCTGGATATTATGATGGTATTGTACCGTTAGATTTAGAGTTGGCTTTTTTCTCTGATAACGAGATATTGATAGCTAAGCACACTCCCTCATTGTTTACAGGTGAGGTTGTAAAGGTTGATCATGATAAGTTTACTCTGCATCAGAAATTAGAATTACCGTTGAATCTAACCAATGCCACTTATTATCTTCGTATTGACGTAACCCATCCAAAGATTTCGTATTTGGCACAAGCAGAAAACGCCGTACAACTTATTTTAGATGGTAATTATACAGCACAGGGTATTCCTGTAGATAAGAAATATTTTGGTGTAATGTGTCTTAAATAATTGTGCCATGTTTCGACGTGTGGAACGAGTTCTCATTCGTATCAAAGATTTTTTTCATAAGCCTTCTGCTGCAGAACTAAAACGCAGAAAGGCGGTTGAGGATTATGATTATCTTCGTCGTCATGGCGTGGAGACAGAACTGGGATACGTCTCTTTGATTGGCAAACCGCACATCGGACGGATTAATGGTGCAAGAATCATCATCGGAAAAGGCGTTGTAATTGTTTCGGACACACAGACCAACTCTGCTGGCATTAATCATCCGACCTTTATTTCGGCAGAAGCACCTGGCGCTGTCATTAAGATAGAAGACGGCGTTGGTATCAGCGGAGCAAGTATTGTGACCTGCAGTTCTATCACAATAGGTGAGCAAACTATGTTAGGTGCCAATGTTAATATTTATGGTACAGACTTCCACTGTCTCAAAGCTGAAGACCGTCTGCATCAAACCAATGGAACTGCATCAGCACCTACAGCACCAATCACAATAGGAAAGCGTTGTTGGTTGGCAAGTAATGTTACGGTATTGAAAGGTGTGACTATTGGCGACGAGGCCGTGGTTGGTGCCATGTCGTTAGTAAATAAGAATATCCCCGACAAAACAGTCGCCGCCGGCGTACCGGCAAAAGTCATAAGGGAAATAGGATAATAATAAGAGTTTATATGAACAACACTCCATTAGTTAGTATCATTACCGTTTGTTTTAATGCAGAAAAAACTATAGAACAAACAATACAATCAGTTATCAATCAAACATATTCAAATATTGAATATATAATTATTGATGGAAAATCTACTGACTCTACATTAAATATTGTCTCAAAGTACAAAGATAATATTGCTACTATTATCAGTGAACCAGACAATGGTATATATGATGCCATGAATAAAGGTATTAAATTGTCGAGTGGAGAATTAATTGGAATTATTAATGCTGATGATTGGTATGAAAAAGATGCTGTAAAAATTATGGTGAATAAATATTTGAGTACAGAAAATAAAGACAATAGCTTGTATTATGGAATGATTCGAATATGGAAAAACAATAAAGAATATTGTGTTCGAC
>JAUNIJ010000169.1 GCA_030523485.1 Bacteroidales bacterium | reverse complement strand
ACCTCTACCAATTATTTCGTTATTACAGACAATTACAGCTCCCACAGGAACTTCTCCTTGTTGCATAGCACTCTCAGCTTCCATAAGTGCCTTACGCATATAATAGACATCATCCATTATTGAACTCACAAGCAATAACCAGATTATTACTATTTATTCATATACCATTTCCAGGCATTTATCAATGTCTCTTCCAATGGTACTTGTGCTTCCCACTTTAAGATTTCATTGACTTTTTTGGGGTTCACCCAAACTTTTTCGATGTCACCTTTCTTACGTTCTACAATTTCATAAGGAATATGAAGACCCGTGGCTTGTTCAAAAGCAGATATCATATCAAACATAGAATATCCTACGCCTGTGCCTAAGTTGTATGTTTCTACGCCTTTACATTTCTTCTTACAGATACGTTCAACTGCTTTAACATGCGCTTTTGCAATATCGACAACATCGACATAATCGCGTATGACAGAACCATCAGGTGTATTGTAATCGTTACCAAAAATTCTAATTGTTTCGCGTTGACCCAATGCAACTTGCATGATCATTGGCACGATATTACTTGGTGAACCTTGTAAGTTTTCGCCAATCTCACCTGATGGATGAGCGCCTATAGCATTAAAATAGCGCAGAACAATGCCTTGCAAATTATTTCCTGCATTGATAGAATCACAAATAATCTCCTCAGCAATTTGTTGGGTATTGCTGAATGGAGACAATGGCGTTCTTTTTGTTGTCTTCTCGTCAATTGGATTTTTGGTTATCTGACCATAAACAGTGCAAGAGGACGACTGAACAATGCCCAAAATCTTATGAAGTGGTAATAATTCCATAAGATTGACATTTGTCATAAGATTGTTGCGATAGTATTTTGTTGGATTTCTCCTTGAGTCGCCCACTGATTTATAAGAAGCAAAATTCACAACGCATTTGATATCTTCATTACGTGATAGAAAATGGTCCATTGCCACAAAATCGATACAATCAATGTTTTCAAATTGTGGTTTTTGGCCTGTGATTTGCTCAATACCATGCAAGGTGTCAATGTTTGCATTTGATAGATTATCAACAACAAGCACTTCATAACCAGCAAGCATTAGTTCTACAACAGTGTGCGAACCAACATATCCTAAACCACCAGTTACCAATACTTTATCGGTGTTTGAGAATATGTCGAGAAATTTCCGCCAATTACTTTTTTTTACTTCCATAATTGTTCTGGATAAAGTCCTTTGTTTATTAGCTCTTTAATCCTAGCTATTGTTACGGGTTTATCTTCATGATAAGTAACACCAAACCAATGTGAGTTTGTTTTGAGAACGTCGCACACAACTGTTTTTGTTGATATGAGTTCGTTGACCATTGTCGGGATATAAAACTCCGATTTTAACTCTGTGCCACGTTCAGAAAGAAAACGAATAAATGACTTAAGAGAATAATTGAAATAGTCGGGAGTGAATCCCCACATATTCATTGAAACAGGTGTGTCTTCTAACAGTGTTAGTGTTTCTCCATCTTCACTCAAACAGTGAATTTTACCGTTGGCATCACGAGCAATTTTCGTCCTTTCATTTATTGTTGCTAAATGATTATCCTTATCAACGCCGCATTCGCCACGACTTACTGTGCCGTTTTCAGATAATGTGTTACCTAACAAATAACTTACCATACAATAGTGATTGCTGCTATGCTCAACTGATTGTAAGAATTTACTTAACACGACAAACGAATCAGAACCATAGAAATCGTCTGCATTAATCACGGCAAATGGTTCATTAACGACGTTTGCAGCCATCATTACAGCATGATTCGTACCCCATGGTTTCTCCCGTCCTTCAGGACAAACAAATCCTTCTGGCAGAGAATTCAACTCTTGAAAAACTACTTCAACAGCAATTCTATCTTTATATTTTGATAATACTTGTGTACGAAACTCTTGTTCAAAACTATGACGAATAATAAAAACAATCTTGCCAAAGCCGGCACGTATTGCATCGTAAACGGAATAATCCATAATGGTCTCACCATTGGGGCCGATACCATCCAATTGTTTTAGACCACCATATCGACTACCCATTCCTGCGGCCAAAATAACGAGTGTTGGTTTCATATTTGTTAAAGATTAATTGTTACTCAGATTATTGCTACT
>JAUNIJ010000046.1 GCA_030523485.1 Bacteroidales bacterium | reverse complement strand
TAATTTGAGAGTTTTATTTATTGTGTATTGTTCTTTATCTTGGTTTATTGAGCGTAATGATGTTAAGCACCACTTCTGCAGCTTTTTCCATCGAACGTATTGGGAGGTATTCATAACGACCGTGGAAATTATGTCCACCTGCAAAGATGTTTGGACAAGGAAGTCCTTTAAAGCTTAGTTGAGCGCCATCAGTACCGCCACGTATTGGTTGTACTTTGGGTTTAATGCCAGCTTTCTCCATAGCTAATAAAGCTAAGTCGATGATATGCATCACTGGTTCAATCTTCTCACGCATGTTATAGTATTGGTCGTGAACATTAACTGTGGCAGTACCTTCACCATATTCAGCATTGATTTGCTCAGCTATCTTCTCGAACGCAAGTTTGCGATTTTCGAAGATTTCACGGTTATGATCACGGATGATATATGTAAGCGAGGCCTCCTCTACACCACCTTGAATACCCACAAGATGATAGAATCCTTCGTAGCCTTCGGTGTGCTCTGGTGATTCATTTTCAGGAAGGAGAGAGGCAAAACGATTGGCAACTTTCAATGCGTTTAGCATTTTATTTTTAGCATATCCAGGGTGAACATTGCAACCTTTGATTAATACTTTGGCTGATGCCGCATTGAAGTTTTCATATTCTAATTCACCAATCTCGCCACCGTCCATTGTATATGCCCAATCAGCACCGAATTTTTCAACATCAAAGTGATGTGAGCCTTGTCCAATTTCTTCATCAGGGGTAAATGCAATGCAAACCTTACCGTGTTTTATTTCTGGATGAGCAATGAGATATTCTACAGCAGTCACGATTTCTGCAACACCAGCTTTGTCGTCAGCACCAAGAAGCGTTTTACCATTTGTAACAATAATATCTTGTCCTTTGTATTGTTCTAATTCTGGAAATTGCTCCGTCGACAGAACAATGTTTTCTTCTTGATTAAGCACGATATTACCACCTTGATAATTTACGATACGTGGTTGAATATTTTTACCACTCATATCAGGAGATGTGTCGAGGTGTGCAATAAAACCGATGGTTGGTAATTGTTCTGTTGAGTTGGATGGCAACGAAGCCATCACATAGCCATTAGAATCAACGTTAGCATCGGCCAATCCTACTTTTTTCAACTCTTCAACAATGTATTTAGCCAACACCATTTGACCTGGTGTGCTTGGCGTTAATCCTGTATTTTCGTCAGAGGTGGTGGCGAAAGATACATATTTTAAAAATCTGTCTGTAATATTCATACGGCTTATAAGACGTTTAATACTTGTTCTTTAATTTGTTCCAGTTGGTCTTTCATCTTTACCACAATAATTTGCATTTCACTGTGATTAGATTTCGATCCTAACGTATTTATTTCCCGACCCATTTCTTGCGCAATAAAACCAAGTTTTTTACCTGGTTCAGCTTCGTTGCTGAGAGTTTCAAGAAAATAATTGATATGGTTGCGAAGACGAACTTTTTCCTCGTTGACATCCAGTTTTTCTAGATAGAATATCATTTCCTGCTCCAAACGGTTACGATCGACAACGATACGATCTTCCAAGGTTTTAAGGTTCTCCTCAAGTCTAATTCTAATTTTTTCAATGCGTTCTCCTTCATAAGGCTCTACTTGCTGTAGCAAGTTAGCGATGTTGGCAATTTTTTCGCGAAACATTTTGTCGAGCGATTGTCCTTCTTGGAGACGGAACGACTGCAATTGATCTATGGCTTCATTGACGGTTGCTATCACCACCTCCCATTCTTCTGTGGATAGTTGACGCGATGTGTCGCTTTGAAACACCTCGGGCATCCGTAACATCAACTCCAAGATATTATTAGGCATTTCAATATTCAATTCTTTTGTTGCCTCTGCCAATTGTTTCTGATAGTTGCAAAGAATATTGACATTGATATGCGTTGATGGTTCGCTTGCAATTTCTTCAGCAGTAACAATGAGGTCTATTTTGCCATGCGAGAGCCGTTGTGTCAGCAGATTACGAAGTTCGATATCTTTTTCTCGGTAAAAGGGGTTCAGCCTTGTGTTTACATCGACTTGTTTACTGTTGAGCGATTTTACTTCTACAGTAATTTTCTTGTTACCATATATTTTTGAGGCTTTTCCGTAGCCTGTCATCGATTGTATCATTACCGAGTACTATTCAACGATTTCCAACAACTCAATTTCAAAAATCAATGTAGAACCACCAGGAATAACATCTCCTGCACCTCGATCGCCATATGCTAGATTTGAAGGAATATAGAAAATATATTTAGAGCCAACAGGCATAAGTTGTAGACCTTCTTTCCATCCTTCGATAACTTGTCCTAATTGGAATGTGATAGGTTCGCCACGTTGTACTGAGCTATCGAATACTGTGCCATCAATAGTTGTGCCGTGATAATGAACTTTCACTTTGCTATTAACCGTTGGCTTTTGTCCATCACCTTGTTTTATCACTTTGTACTGAAGTCCCGATTTTGTCTCATGTATACCAGCAGCACCTTTATTCATTTGTAGGAACATTTCACCAGCATGTTTTGTGACTTCTAATTTGGCGTGTTCGCGTTCTTTTACAATTTTGTTGAGTTCTTCATAATAACCTTGTAACTCCTGTTCTGTAAGAGTTACACGCTTATTATAAGCGTCCAACACGCCACGAATCAAGTAAGCAGAATCAAGGTCGAAGCTATAGTTTTGCTTGAGTGTTGAAATGTGATTACCAAAATCAACTCCTAATGCATATGCAATATTTTGTTCGGTTGTTGGCTTTTCTGGCGTCACCGCAACAGGCTCTGTCTTTTTATCTTTCTTAGCCATTAATGATGCTGCAGAGGCTAACATTAGAGCAGCAATAATTGTTTTTTTAATCATGATAGTATGGATTAAGTCGTGTATTTTTAGGTCCAAATTTTCCTTCATTGCCAAAATACTTGTCTAACAATCTATTAGCAGCAATGAATGGTGATATGCGATTTGTATCTAACTGCAGTTCAAACTGTTCCATCATTGCTTGTATTTCTGGATTTTCGTAGAAACTTGATTTGAGGCGCTCGTCGATGGTTTCTTTCATCCAATACTTGCCTTGCATACTACGTTTATAGTCAAAATATCCGCTGTTTTTTGTAAATGCCACATAGTCAGTAACCATTTTCCAAACAACGTCTAAGTTGAAGTGATCGTAAGCAGAACACGTTTCTACTTTTGGTGTCCAACCAGATTCTGGCAGTGGAAAGAGATGAAGAGCGCTTCTAAATTGTGTACGTGCTAATTCTGCTTTTTCGACATTGTTACCGTCACATTTATTGATAGCGATACCATCTGCCATTTCCATGATGCCACGTTTGATGCCCTGTAGTTCATCACCTGTTCCCGCCAGTTGAATCAACAAGAAGAAGTCGACCATTGAATGTACGGCTATTTCACTTTGACCAACGCCAACAGTTTCAACCAACACCGTGTCGAAACCTGCAGCCTCACAAAGTACAATGGTTTCACGGGTTTTACGAGCAACACCGCCTAATGAGCCAGCAGAAGGCGAAGGACGTACAAAAGCATTATCTGCCACCGAAAGGAATTCCATGCGGGTTTTATCACCTAAGATACTGCCTTTTGAGCGTTCACTCGAGGGGTCAATAGCCAAAACAGCAAGTTTATGACCATCTTTAACCAAGCTCTCGCCTAAAGCATCGATAAATGTACTCTTACCTGCACCAGGCACGCCAGTGATACCAACACGTATTGATTTTATTGCATGAGGCAAACATTTTTCAATCACCTCTTGTGCCATTGCATGATGGTCGGAGCGGTTGCTCTCTACCAATGTAACTGCTTGACTCAATATGGTTCTATTCCCTTTTAAAATGCCGCTCACATAATCATCAACACTTAATTGTGGACGACGTACATGTGGCTTAGCATAAGGGTTTCTTGTTGGTTGCTGTTGAACACCATCGTTCACAGTCAGCCCCATATATGCCTCGTCGTTTTCTGGATGTTCTATTTTGTTCTCACTCATAAATCTATTGTGATTATTTTAAACTCTGCAAAGATACGATTTTTTTCTATTCTACATCAATACTACAACATTATCATTATGAGCACTTCTGCTGCGAGAATGCGTAAAAACATCGAAACAGGATAGACTGTTGCATAAGCCACAGAGGTTCGTTCGCTCCCAGACAAACTATTAGCATATGATAAAGCAGCGGGGTTGGTTTGGCAACCAGACAACGCACCTAAAATAGTAAAATAGTCGAATTTCCACACCAAACGAGCTATTACTGCCATTAACATCGTTGGGATGACTGTTATCAAAAATCCCCATATAATCCACATGTAGCCACCTTGCATAATGGTTGGAACAAAGTTTTCACCAGCTGTTAAACCCACTGCAGCCAAGAACATACAAATGCCTAGCTCACGAATCATTAAGTTGGCAGAGGTGGTGGTGAAAGTGACTAATTTAGATTTTGGACCATAATAACCGATAAGAATGGCTACGATAAGCGGACCACCAGCTAATCCTAATTTTACTGGCATTGGCATTCCTGGGATAGCTATTGGAATAGAGCCAATCAACACACCCAATACAATACCTAAGAAGATAGGGAGTAGATTAGGAATGTCTAATTTTTTCAAAGAATTGCCGAGTATGTCTGTCACTTTTGCCACATCTTCTTCACGACCCACCAAAGTCAACCTATCGCCGATTTGCAGGCGGATGTCCATGGTAGGAATCAAATCAACACCCGCTCTTGTAATACGGGTGATATTGACACCATATAAACGACGAATACTTAAGTCGCCAATACGTTCACCATTTAACTCCGATTTTGACAATAAGACGCGACGCGACACCAGATTATGAACTGGTGTCTCCCAAACCGACGCATCAATATGCACGCGCTCTCCAAAAAAATCAAATAACAACGATTCATCATCTGGACGGCAGATGATGCGTAGCACATCACCTTCACGAGCTATTGTTTTCACATCGGCCACCGACACCTCACCTTTTTCATCCATCACACGTGCTATTACAAAGTTTATTTTCAACGCTTGTTTTAAATCTGCCAAACATTTGCCAACGATGGCGTGATTAGTGATTTTTACGTTGATACGCTCAATAGCATTATCTGTATCGGTGTCGCTATGTGCTTCTTGTTTCAAATCAATACGGAAAATAACACGCAAGAGAATCATCACAAGTATCAAGCCAACAATGCCTAACGGATAAGCCACAGCATAACCCATGGCAATAGCATCGCCAGCAGTGCCATGCATCTCTTGATAGGTTTGTTGTGCTGCACCTAAAGATGGAGTGTTGGTCACGGCACCAGTCAGTACACCAACCATTGCCGCAGAGTCTTCTTTCGCGAGAATTGTCAGAATAACAGTAACTATGCACCCTAACACAATGACTAAGACAGCAAACAGATTGAGTTTCATGCCACCTTTTTTAAACGAAGCAAAGAAGCCTGGACCGACTTGAAGGCCTATACTATATACAAATAACACCAAACCAAATTCCTTAATAAACTCAGCCTGTGGAGCATCTATTCTTAAACCAAAATGAGAGAGAAGTATACCCACAAATAAAATCCAGGTGATGCCTAATTGCACCCCTGCAATTTTTATCTTGTTCAAAAGTATGCCTAAAGCAATAACCGAGGCAAGAACAAATATAACATGTGCTACGGAATTACCCCATAACAACGAATTCAACCACACCATCATTGATGTTTTCTGATTATTTTTTTATCTAAACTACTCACTTCCAAAACAATAGACGCCTTAGAGGTGACGGAAAAATTTGGAACAAAAATAAATATAAAATTCGGAATAACCTACATTTTTTCTTTACCTTTGCCATAAGGTTTGTAAACGTCAATTAAGACAAATAGATGACAGCAGAAACCATCAACTACATACTTCTATGGCTTTGTCGTGGCAATCAATCTTTACGCGATAACATTGGTTACTGTAGCTGGGCTGACAGAGAGCTTCAACACCGCATTATCATTGAACCTGCAGCCTCTTTTATTCCGGGTGTTTTAGAAAGACACCCCGCAGACCCTGCGCCACTCTTTTTCGATGTTCCACTATTATACGGCACACCGAAATATGAACAACGAGGAGACTGTATTTATCTACAGGCCGACATTGTAGCATCTACATTTTATTTACTTTCACGCTACAATGAGTTGCATGACACAAACGCTGTCGATCATTTAGGACGTGCCACTGCAAAAGGGTCGTGGATGGAACGCAACAACGCTTTGTTATCACCTTTAGCCGACAGTTATGCCAACATTCTACACTCTTTATTTGTCATGATAGGCATCTCAACAGAACAACCACCACAACAATTTGCAAAAGTAGTTTTCACACACGATGCCGACATCCTAACAGCCTATCGGCGTCCACGTGGGGTTATCGGTTCGTTACTGCGTCGTAAACCATTAAAACAAATGATTCGTGCTTGGCAAGACATCACACTCGACCCCGCTTTTACTTTCCAAAACTTGTTTCAACAAGACCAAACAATAACAAATAGCGAAATCATACTCTTTATTAAATCGCTAACCACCCTACCCCATCAACTCGATTTGCCCACCTATGCCCTACGCCATAAAGACACACAGACTTTGCTACAATTAGCTAAAGAAAATAACGTTACCATAGGACTGCACGCAAGTTTTTGCACTGGGAAAAAAACGGAACTAATAGAAAAAGAAGCAAATAAACTTCGTTGTTGCTGTAAACACATCGAGATTAAATCCATCAGACATCACTATCTCAACTTACCACATCCCGAAGCAATCTATAGTTACGCTAACAACGGACTATCTGACGATTATTCCGTCGGATTTGCCGATCATATTGGTTTTCGACTTGGCACTTCACACCCTGTGAGAAGAATCACGCCACTCAGTCAAGTTATCACCAACGACATATTGCACCCTTTATTAATTATGGATGTGTCGTTATCAAACGAGCAATACATGCATTGTTCTATCGACGAAGCCAACGAAAAAATTGAACAAGTTATGAAAGCTGTTGCTAAACACAATGGTGAAATGGTGCTTTTATGGCATAACACTTCAATGATGGAGTCCTACCACGCACAACTATATCCTCAAATGCTACAACTCATCAAAAAATATCAATCGTAAAAAACGCCATGCCGCCACAATCACATAGAAAGCATCTACTTTTTTGTTTGATAGCCTTATGGTTTACAACAACTAAACTATCGGCTCAACCTTGTGTCGTCCCTTCTGTCATGGAATACGACGAACTTAATGTTCCAGAGACATTTCATTTCGACAGCACCACATCAGTGGTATGTTACGACAAAACATTAAACACAACGACAAAACAACTTCGTGAAATACTACATCATCTCACAGGTTTTAATCTCCCAACTACACAAAACAAAAAAGGGACAAACATTATTTTGGTTGTCGATCGAGAGATTCCGCTGAACGACCATGGCTATTGGATTAACATCGTGCCAAACCGCATCCTTATAAGTGGTGCTACAACTGAAGCAGTTCAATATGGTGTAACAACTTTTCTACAATTATTTGTAAATGGTTGGACAGAAGATAAGTATTGCAATTTACCGGTTATGTCGATTAACGATGAACCAACAACAATCAACCGTGTAATTTCCGTTAGCAATCCCCAACTACAAGCATGGGCATGGTTATTCAAATTTTCAGAGATAAATATTGACGAACAACACACTGATGTTATTCGTCAAATAGATAAGTTGATGCTTCAAGCAGAGAAAATGTGGTGTACGGAAGGCACAGCCTATCCATGCAATGTCGACACCACCCGGCTCAACACTCTCGTTGAAGCAATCAGAAAAATTTTATAGTTTATGGCAAAAGATAAGATTGTGTATGTCTGCACTGAGTGTGGTGCCGATTATGTAAAATCATATGGAAAATGTCCGGCATGCGGTGCTTGGAATAGTATGGTGCAACAACACGTAGCTCCACAAGTTACGAATGCACTATCGCATGCGATGTCCAACACCAACAACACGCCAAAACTGATTACTGAAGTGGAGACTCTTGCCGAACACCGTATCGACACTCATTGCGAGGAATTCAACCGTGTTTTAGGTGGCGGAATAGTCGAAGGTTCACTCACTTTGTTGGGCGGCGAACCTGGCATAGGTAAGTCGACATTAGCCCTACAGGTTGCGCTACAAATGAAAGGAATGCGCGTGCTCTATGCTTCTGGCGAAGAGAGTGTCAACCAAATCAAGATGCGTGCCAACCGTCTTGGCGAGATGTTGTCGGAATGCTATCTACTTAGCGAGACAAACTTAGACAACATATTAAGTCAAGCGCAGACATTAAAACCACAATTATTAGTGATTGACTCCATTCAAACCATTCTTTCAAATAATGTCGAAGGAGGTATTGCAGGCAGTGTGTCACAGATTCGTGAATGCGCATCGTTATTATTAACTTATGCCAAAACGTCTGGCGTGCCAGTGCTTATTGTCGGTCACATCACCAAAGAAGGAAGTTTGGCAGGACCAAAACAATTGGAACACATTGTCGACACGGTGTTACAATTCGAAGGCGATCGTCAAAATCTTTATCGATTGTTACGTGCTCACAAAAACCGTTTTGGAAGCACCAACGAGATTGGATTGTTTGAAATGTGTGGCGATGGACTACGTGAGGTGGTCAACCCATCGGAGTTGTTACTCTCTCATCATGCCGAACCACTGAGTGGTGTAGCTGTGGCTGCTGCTGTCGAAGGTGTACGTCCGCTGATGGTGGAGGTGCAAGCATTAGTTAGCACCGCTGCTTATGGCACGCCGCAACGATCGGCAACGGGTTTCGACACACGACGTATGAATATGTTACTTGCTGTTTTGGAGCGCCGCGTTGGTTTTAAACTGGCGCAAAAAGATGTATTCCTCAATCTCGCTGGTGGCATCAGAGTGGTTGACCCCGCATTAGATCTTGCCGTGGCAGTTGCTGTGCTCTCCTCTAATCTCGACATCGCTGTCGACGAACACACCGCATTAGTTGGCGAGATTGGCTTGTCGGGCGAATTACGCAGTGTGGCACGCATCGAACAACGCATCAACGAAGCATCGCGACTGGGTTTTCATCGCATCGTTATTCCAAGCAATAGTAATGTGAAAAACATCGATAAGCAAGCGACCATCGAAGTCGTCAAAGCAAATAAAATCGAAGAGGTGTTGCGTCTACTTTTGCAATAGTAACTATTCAAGCATCACTTTATTCAACATCGAATAAATCATTTCTTTGGAGACGCCAAAGCGATAGAGCATATCGATGTCTTTGAAAAACAAGTTGACAAATTTCTCGTTGTTAGCTTGTTTTATTTTTGCTTGATTGTAAAACGATTCGGCTTCCGACAGACTGTCGAGAAACATCATCAGATGACCTGCTGAGATAAGGTCTGAGACATTGTGTTGCGCATGGTTCACAATTCGAGAGTTATAGTTCATTACCACGTCAATCTTACCCTCTTCCAAGGCACATTGTGCTGCGATGCGAAGCATCTCAATAGCATTTTCATTGCGATACAAGACACGCTCTGCCACATTTAAGGCGTGAGAATAATCGTTTTGTTTGAGATAGAGACGGGCGATTTTCAACAAGATGGATTCGTCGCTCTGCGCTTGCGACAGCGACAAAAGCATCTCTATCGCCTTGTCTATATCACCTTGCTTCTCATAAGCTTCTGCCAACAGTCGCTTTGCAATAAGATGATTCTCATTCAAACACAATGCGGCTTGCAGATATTGAATAGCTTTATCGACATCGTTACATTTCAACGCACACAAACCAACACGAGAAAAATGCTCGCCGTCAGTTTTCATCTGCTTGTTTGTCAACAGCCTATCATAAATCACCGACGCCTCGCTATAATGTTTTTGCTGTGTCAAGAAATTAGCCATTTGTAACTGACTCTCTGAGCTATGTACATAGAAAGAGAACCACTCCGTTGCTGTTGCTTTCAACACTTTTCCAAAGACACCACGGAAATTTTTCGCACCGTTAAACAACGCAAACAGACGGTAGAGGTCGCGCACATAATTCATCAAATCAAACAGCCTGTTGGTGTCGGAAGCCCCATCACCAGCCGACTGTTTCAATTCATTCATCTGTTCACCATCAATCTTAATAGCTTGGATAGCAGCACTATTTCCTGTTGGCATCATCCCTAACATCGAGGTAATCGCATATTTGTCGGAATCGCACAAAGTGTTATTGTCTGCTATCAGCGACGCATGCTCTGCCGTCAGCAGTTTAGCTTGCGGATGACGAGGGAAGAAAGGAATTAGCCAATGCGACAAGCGATTGAAAAATGGTGTACGACGCAGTGGCGAGAGGGTTTCTTCGTAGATATCTTTTCCACGCATTGCCATGTTAGTCATTTGCTGAATAGCAGAGTCTAAACCATTTTCAGCTAATGCGCTCTGCAGTTCATCGATATTGATTTCGGTGAGGTCGGTGTTACGCTTTAATTTTTGCAGTGGCGATGCCATGTCGCGCAGTTTGGGCATCACGTCTTGGTGTATCGTTTGTGTGATGCGTGGTGTGTTGCCTGTTTGAATCAAAGCACAACAGATGTTCAACAACTCAGTCTCATACACATCGGATGTTTTTAGCACTGTTTGTGTCAGTACCACGGCATCGTGTCTGTTGTCATGCCACGAGAGCACCAGCACCACACCGATAAGAGCACGAGTTCGAACCTGACGGTGTGTTGACGTGGCAGCACGGAGCAGCCAATACATCTTAGTGGCATCGTAGAGATATAACAATGATATTGTCAATGCCGACACTAGCGTCACCGACACCACTTTATCAGAGTCGTTGTTCAATAAGAAGTGTTTCAAATCTCCTTCCATTGTTGGTGTTATGGCATCGCCCAACCATACAATGTCGAACATATTGTCTATGGCTTCGGCATAAGCCACTTCGTTGTTGGTTGTTTTGAATTCACTCACGACATCGACAGCGAGTTGCCAACGAACATCCGACACCACAGCCACACGTTTTTCAGCAAAGACAAAATCGTTGGAGGTCTGCTCCATCAGTTTCATCCACACATGGTCGGTCAACGCATAGAGTCGTGTCGTGAATTGTCTCATCAGCTCATCACCTTGTGGATCGTTCACCTTCATCAGTGTGTAATGAAGCATATTCTGATAAAGAGTATGTAGCTGTTGCCACTCTTCATCGGCAGTCCACTCCCCTAATTCACTCAACCAAGGCTTAAGGGCGTTCATTGCCAACGCATAAAATCCGTTGTTGATATCGGAAATCACCGTTGCATAAGTTTGTTTTAGTAGTGTCGGATTCAAAATATTCTGCTTGTCTTATTGTATTAATCTCTGTAGCGTCGTTCGACACGCAAATTTCGCAAATTTTATTGGACTATGCAAAGAGCAAGAAAAATTATTTACTACGTATTTATATAGGCGCAAAAAAACTCTCTGCCGACGTTTCGCTCTTCATCCAAAAAACTACTAAGACAGCAGAGAGATGCCCACGAGACGTGAGCCGTGAAGATTCGAATATCTGCGCTACGGCAGTGTTCCAGATAACAACCTGTTTAAAATCTTTTTACCTGGTGAGCATCCACTCACTACACTTCAATTATAAGCTCGGAAAGAACTAAGCGCAAGCCAAGGAAGTTGAAGCGGTCGTAGAAGTCGGGATAGTTGTCGGGGACGTAGTCGTCACGATGCGCTAAGCGACAGTCCCTGACACGTGAGTTCCAACTACCACCGCGGAACACGCGGGAAAAACCACTGGTAGGCCCTGTGGGATTCCACAATGTCTGAGCTCTGTTGCTATAGTTGCCGAACCAATCTTGACACAATTCACAAACGTTACCGCTCATATCGTAAAGTTCGAGTTCGTTAGGTTGCTTGGTAGCTACAGGATGGGTCTTCTCCCCACTATTACCATTGTCGTAGGTTTCTCCATTCCATTGACCAAACCACGCAACATCTCTCAGCGTGTTACTTCCGCTATACTTGTAGCCTTGAGATTTGTTACCACCACGAGCGGCATATTCCCACTCCGCCTCAGTAGGCAAACGGAAATTCTTTCCTGTGAGAGCGTTCAGTTTACGAATAAAATCTTGGCAGTCTTTCCATGAAACGTTTTCAACAGGTAAATCATTTCCTTTGAAATAGCTTGGATTATTACCCATCACCGCTTGCCACAATGCCTGTGTAACCTCAGTCTGACCAATCGAATAACTACTTAATGTTACTCTATGGGTGGGCTCTTCATTACTTTCAGCATCACTGCCTTGCTCTGAAGTAGCTCCCATCGTGAATGTGCCGCCTTCAACTTTTACCATTTTAAACGAGACACCGTAGACAGTGAAGGTTTTTACTGATCCTTCTTCAACAACTTCAAACTTTTCTTCTTCAGTTGTATATGATTCACGGGATGAGCCGTTACCCACTAATGAGACAATCAGTACAATCAATACCACAACACCCGCTAAGCCTCCGAGAACGCCAATGGCGGTGCGGCGACTCTTCTTCTTTTTCTCATCAGCTTCTGCCTGACGGCGCGATTCTTCCAAATGTTGCATAATAGTCTTTTCACATCCGACACCCCAGGAAGTTTGTTTTGTTTTTGACGGCAAAAAGCGTGGGTATCCATTCCATTTGTTTGCAATGTGAGGTTTAGCACGACCCTGAATTCAAACTAATAGAATGAGATACTCACTGGTATGAGGTAACATCGCGCGTTATGTGTGCAACGAGTGCTAATTTCACATTGCCAAGAACAAGCGCAGAATGACGCTTTTGTATTTTATGGCCCAAAGTTAGATATAATTTTCAACATTATACTAAGTGAAAGAGGAAAAATGTTACAACTTTTTTTCGTTCAGTGCGGTACAACATCAAAAAGCTATTGTTCAATATGTTATGCGAAGAAGGAGTCGTTTCTACGTTTTTTTTTCAGCAGCTACATAATATTTTTTAATAAGGAGAAGTTGTGGTGGAGAGCGATAAAATGGTTCGGCGTGATGAAAAATGTTTGCAACAATAGCGGGGAAGTGGTGAATTTACACGATTTTATCATCGCAACAGTGAGGATGATGTAGGCCGACAAGAATTTCTTGTGAGCTTGACAAAAAGTTTTCACGCTGACAATAATTTCTTGTGGCGATGCACGAAAAATTTCATGCTGAAAAAAATTTTACGTGGGAAGTTTTGGTTA
>JAUNIJ010000045.1 GCA_030523485.1 Bacteroidales bacterium | reverse complement strand
GTCGTATGATATAAATAAAGAGGTCGGTACGGTTGTACCAATCTGCCTGAAAGAAAGGATCACCTTGGTTTAGGTCGCTGCCAAACGTTTGATAATATGGCATCATATTCCTTCCAGCATAAAAACTATTTTTAGCACCTAAGAACCTCCATTTAAGAAAGGCTTCGGCATAAACGCCTTGTGTTATTTCTTGAGCATTTATCATACGATAACGCTGAAGACCAGTAATATAGGAAACCCTTAACGCCAAGGAATCAAACACTGTTGGGCGAGCGAAATCAACGCCTAAATATGGTGCTAAAAGGATGTCGTCGCAAACTCCTTCACGTTCTGTAGGTGCAGCATAATTAGCTTTATGATTCATTTGTGCGTTACCACCAACGAAGTACTGAAATTTACAATTATACTCGTAGCGTCCATTCAACACCAGGCGAAACATTTCCCTACGTATTGGAGTCTGACGACCACGCCAATCACACATCAGTTCAACAAAGCCATGTTTAGATTGATATTGTATCAAAGCACCTTGTATGTTTGGGTGATAATAGGCTATTGAGTCGTACATTAGATAGTCGGGTAATGTCTCGATGCGATGTTTATAGGGAATAGCTCCCATAAAAAAATGGAAACCTTTGTTGTTGAAGTTATAATAAACTGTTGGTAAAAACAATGCTTCCCGCCAATTACTGCCTAATGGTTGGATGTAGTGAACACCCGCAATAATGCGATGGATGCCACCTTGATGGTCAGTAAACGACACGCCTAATTCAGGCGATAGACGCGTACCGAAAAGGGTTTGAGGTGTTTGTATTGGCTGCTGATATTCACGATTATCGAAGTAGGCGGTGAGATCGACGTTATACACAAATTTTTGTGCCTTAGTTGCACACGCGACCATAAGACAGAGCAATAAGAATATCGTCTTAGATAATTTCATGACTACCGATATTTTTTTTCTGATGCATCATCAATAATCGACAAATAACTATTGTAACGCGATGCTGCTATATAATGATTCTCTAAAGCATCAAGCACAGCACAAGAGGGTTCGTGTCGATGGGTGCAATTATGGTATTTGCAGTTTTTTGAGATTTTAAATATTTCGGGGAAATAATGCGATACCTCCTCTTCTTTAAAATCTACCGTTCCAAAGCCCTTGATACCGGGGGTGTCTATCAAATACATATTATCGTTGCCGATATACATCTCTGAGAACGTTGTGGTGTGCATTCCTTTCAAATGTGATTGTGAAATGTTACCAACATGTGCCTGAGCATTAGGAATAAGCGTGTTGATAAGCGTTGATTTTCCGACGCCAGAATTACCTGATAACAACGATATTTTTTCTTTACACAGTTGCCTTACCTCCTCAACACCGTCGCCATTTTGAGCCGACATGCATAAACACTCATAACCTATCGACTGATATAACGTGACGAGCGCATCTAAATAAGTTTTGTCGGCATCATCAAGCAAATCAATTTTATTAAACACCAACTTTGCTGGAATAGCATATGCCTCTGCTGAAGCAAGGAAACGGTCGATGAAAGTGATGTCTGTTTCTGGATATTTAACAGTGACAAGTAACAACGCTTGGTCGATATTCGCTGCCAGAATATGCAATTGTTTTGAAAGATTGGTTGGTTTACGCACAAGATAGTTCTTACGCTCTAAGAGTTTTACGATATACCCTTCAGCATTAAACTCAACTCTATCACCAATAGCGATTGGATTTGTACTTTTGATTCCTTTGATACGGAAATTGCCTTTAACTTTGCAAACGTACAACAACTTGTCTCCGTCAGCAAGCACGCAATAATCACTACCCGTATTTTTTACAACCAAACCAGTCATGTTTTTTTAGAATGCTTCTCTTACAGTAAAATAACAGCTCCAAGAATGTGTGTACGTTTGCTGAGCCACGTCAAAACGTACATTTACTTTTGCCTGATTAATTGCGACACGTAATCCAGCGCCATAAGCAAATTTAGGCACAGCCCAATGCCATTGTTGTAAATTATAGACATCAGCCACTGAACCAAAAACAGCAGCTTTCAAAAACCGCCATATCGGGATACGCAATTCAGCTTGTAGCATCAGCGAGAGATCATCACGCCAATAACCGCTACGAATGCCACGCGACTGGTCGATTCCGCCTGTTGTCGACAACATCTGAAATGGTTTTTCGTTACCTATCACCATATTGCCATAACATTGATAAGCAAACACGAAATTCTTATAGATAGGCACGAAATGCCTCCAATCGACATTCAATGATGTCATGCGATAAGAGCTACCTAATGTTGGCTCGAAAAATTGTCCAATAAATTTTAAGAATACGCCATCATGAGTGTAATTCACTTGATTACGCGTGTCATAGGTAAGAACAAGTCCAACACCTAACATATGATACGCTTCTGCACCTGTTTGAACGTTTACTAAAGAATCCATCATTATGGGTTGCTCCCAACGAAATGACATGGCTGGACCGATATAAAAATCTTTTGCTACAGCACGTTGCGGCATTGCTTTAAACTCTAAGATTCGCGACACGTAGGCTTGGCGATTGTCAAACAACACATTGCCATCGTTACCGAAACCATAGAGATAATCCTGAAATTTCCGAAATTTCAGGTTCAGACTCATTCTCCATCTACTGTCTTCATTAAAATAAGTTGTGTTGCTAATGTTGAATGAATATTGATGACTTAGCGCATAGCATCCGTCAAAGCTAATGTCGCTTGTTCGTGTTTGATTTTTACAATTAAAATAGTAAGCACCAGCAGCACCAAACGCCCAGTTTGTTTCGGGTTGGTAACTCACTGTAGGAACCGCCACAAAATTCCAATTAAGTATCGATTCCAACTTATTGCGACGATTTATAGTTGAATCGTTATCATTTGCTTTTGCTGTAACAAACAACAACAAACACGCCACAATCACGTAGAGTCGTCGCCATTTTTTACAATGGAAACAAACCGCATCGTTCAACAATACAGATTGTTTGAACAATGCGGTTGTGAATATTTCAATAGGATGTTTCAATCTAATGGAAAACAATCAGACAGTCATGATTTCTTTTTCCTTAGCAGCAAACATCTCATCGATTTTTCGGATATACTTATCGTGCAGTTTTTGAATTTCTGCCTCGCCATCTTTTTCTACGTCTTCTGGCATACCATTCTTCACCTCTTTTTTCAACTTATCGATAGCGTCACGACGAGCATTTCTTACACTCACCTTAGCCTCTTCAACAGAAGCGCCGGCTGTTTTTACCAATTGTTTACGACGTTCCTCTGTTACAGGTGGCAAGCAAAGACGAATTACTTCGCCATTGTTAACTGGAGTGATGCCGATGCTTGAAGCCAAGATTGCCTTCTCAATGGTTTGAATCATCTTCTTTTCCCATGGTTGGATCGAAATGGTCTTTGCATCTGGTGTGGTAATGGTTGCCACATTTGCCAATGGAGTCATTGTACCATAATAATCTACGCGAATTGGGTCAAGAATACGAATATTAGCTTTACCTGCGCGAATATGAGCAAGAGTTTCGTCAAGAAACATTATTGAGCCTTCCATGCTTTCAGAGGCTTCATCATAGCATTTTTGTACAAATTCGTTGGACATAATATCTGTGTATTTTTTGTTTTACCTTTTATTTTGAGGGTACAAATGTACGCATTTCCACTGATATCTCACATCAAAATGTCTAAAATTCCACTTCTAACCCATCATAAGCAAGCATAACGTTAGGAGGTAGCATTTTTTGAATATCCTCATGAAGCCCCATAGTGTGGGCAATATGTATAAAATAGGATTGTTTGGCACCCACTTTTTCCACCAACGCCAATGCCTCCGACAACGATAAATGAGTTGGGTGTGGAATCATTTGCAATGCATTGATAATAAAGACATCAACGCCTTTAATTTTTTCTATTTCCTTATCATCAATATATGAGGCATCGGTAATATAAACCAACGCGCCAATACGAAATCCGACAATAGGCAATTTGCCATGCATCACACGAATCGGCACTATTTTTACTGAATCGTCAATATAAAATGGTTGTGTCGCATCAATGTCATTCAATTGTAATTTTGGCGCTCCTAAATAATGATTTTCAAAGCAATAAGGCAAGCGTGTCCGAAGTATTTAGATTTGGTTCTGCATAAATTTTTACAGGCGAATTCTTTGTATATGGCCTAAGATCATCAATGCCAAATGTATGGTCGTAATGTGAGTGTGTCAACAACACCGCATCCAACGGAGCAAAAGGTCTTTTCAACATTTGCATACGAAAATCCGGACCACAATCAATCAAAATCTGTTTACCATCAACCAACACAAGCGCCGAACAACGTAGTCGTTTGTCATATGGATTTGTTGATGTACAAACAGGACAAGAACAACCTAATTCTGGTATTCCTTTAGAAGTGCCTGTTCCTAAAAAGATGATTTTATTTTTCAACATTCTGGTTTTTTTGTTTGTCAACACTCTCTTCAACAACTACTGTTGGCGAGACAACCGTTGGCGTTTCTACAACAGGCGAACGGCCAAATAAATCAGCAGAAAAGTCGTGAAGTACGTATCGTTTATAGTAGGAAATCAACAATGTTGTTAACGGAAGGGCTATAATCATGCCAATAATGCCAAGCAACGAGCCCCAAATAGAGAGAGACAACAAGATAACAGCGGGATTAAGTCCCATTGCCTTTCCCATGATTTTAGGCACAAGAACAAGGTCTTGCGTTGTTTGTACAATAATGAAGACCACAAAAGCCATCAACAACATGATGCCAAACCCTTGCCAAAAATCAGTCACGCCAAACATCTGCAACCAATAATTTGATTCTGGCGAAGCTGCTTGCAAACAGACAAGCAACAACACCGGCACTAAGCCCAAAATTTGCATATATGGCACCAGATTCAAAACGCCAATGATTAATCCTATCGTAATACCCATTGGCAATCCAATAACTTTAAAACCAATAGCGAATAATATGCCTACAATCATAGCCACAAGTGCTTGTCCACGGAAATAATGATTGGTACAACTGCTCACATCCTTTAAAAGTCGCGAAACAAACCGACGGTATTTCTCTGGTAAGAACGAGATAAAGCCTGTTGATAGGTTCTCAAAGTCTATGAGAATGAATATCATATACAAAAAGATTATTGCCATGGCAAAGATGCTAATAACTATTTGCATCGTGCTCGAAATCACACCCCAAAAATGTGGCAATAAGTCTTTAATAACTTCCTGGTTTTCTTTCTGAGAAAGCCACTGTTCCCAATCAACACTTGACACTAAACCAACAATCCAATCATACACTGCCGACGACAACACCGATGTTTTCGTCCCAAAAGTTTCTACAAAATTCGTTGTTAACATCCCCATATCTGTTGCTTCGGCTTTTACTGCAGGAACAAGCAATTCCACAATACCAACTCCGATTGCAATAACAAACACCAAAGCTATGATGATGGACGGCGTGCGATATTTTATACGCATTTTGTGTTGAACAAAACCAACAACTGGATTCAGTAAATATGCCATCACCCACCCAACAACAAATGGCAATAACACCGCACTTAAACGCCTTACTAACAATATGAGCACGACAAAGATTATCGTACTGATTACAAGACGTACAACACGGTCGAAAGTAAAAGGTTTTGTTGTCATCATATAATTCTACATTTAGGCGGTAAAGTTACAACTTATTTTTTAGAATACAACGCAAAAACATCAAATATGTTTACATCGTAATATTGTAAAAAAGGAGGAGCAAACGACAGACATCAAACCCAGCATTCAACGCTGATTTACTCAAATCATCCGCCACAAAAAAGAGCGACATAAATCCCATTATAACAAAAGCTAAAAATTAAGCTATTCCCTTTTTTTTCATTAACTTTGCCAATTGAAAAAATAGTATCCAAAAACGATTCTACAATGCAAGACGACAGTCAAGTCAAAACACACTATAATGCTATTATTCAATATCTTTATAGCACTGCACCCATGTTTCAGCAGAAAGGTAAAAGTGCCTATAAAGAAGGGTTAGAAACCACCTACGCCCTCGACGAATTATTTCATCATCCCCACACCGCCTACCGAACAATTCATGTAGCAGGCACCAATGGTAAAGGCTCCGTGTCAAGTTTATTGGCAGCCACATTGACAGCAGCGGGCTACAAAGTTGGACTCTACACATCACCTCATTTAGTAGATTTCCGCGAACGTATCCGCATCAACGGCGAAATGATTTCGATGGAAAAGGTGATTGATTTTGTTGAAAAAAACAAGATGTTGATTGAAGAACTCCAACCATCGTTCTTCGAAATCACTACAGCCATGGCATTCCAATATTTCCAACAGCAGGAAGTCGATTGGGCTGTTATCGAAGTAGGCCTTGGCGGTCGACTCGATTGCACCAACATTATTATGCCCGAGTTGTCAATCATCACCAACATAAGCCTCGACCACACCGATCTACTCGGTGACACACTCGAAAAAATTGCCGCTGAAAAAGCCGGCATCATTAAAGTTGCCACTCCTATTGTTATTGGAGAGACACAAACCGAGACAACCGACATTTTCACCAAACGAGCCAGACAAATGCAGGCACCCATTTACTTTGCCGACCAAGCCACCGTTACCTATAAACCAGAATGCGAACTCAAAGGTTACTACCAAGAGAAAAACACCCAAACAGCATGTGTTGCCATCGACCTACTCCGCTCTGCTGGTGTAAACATTTCGGAAGAGGCACAGGTTAACGGATTTGCCAATGTCTGCAAACTGAGTGGACTACGTGGAAGGTGGCAAACACTATCAACAAAACCTTTGATTATCTGCGACACTGGCCATAACGAAGGAGGCTATAAATTCCTTTCAGAACAAATCAAAAACCAAACATGCAAACAACTGCGCATCGTGTTTGGAATGGTAAGCGACAAGAAACGCGACCACGTGTTAGCTATGTTGCCACAAAATGCCATCTACTATTTCACACAAGCACAAATACCACGCGCCTTCCCCGCCGATGCACTCCAAAAAGAAGCTGAAGCATACGGACTCAACGGACAATGCTATGCAACAGTAAAAGAAGCATTGGAAGCCGCAAAAAGCGATGCTTCCAACGACGATTTCATCTTTATTGGAGGCAGTAATTTTATCGTTGCAGAAATACTATAGATCAACAACGTAGCAACACATCACTTATAAACAATCACAACAGAATCTCTCTATTTTCATGACTATCTTCAAACAGTGCAAACTCCTAATAACAATTGGACTTTGCATCGCAGCAACAACAATGACACAAGCACAAAGCAAACAGTTGACATTAGACGATTTGATACCAGGCGGAAAAAACTACTATCGCTTCGTACCAAAAAATCTCAGAAACTTGCAATGGTGCGGCAATTACTATATTTATTTGAGTGGCGACACACTTCATTTAAACACCACAACCAACCACACACGACACATCACCATTGAACAACTGAACAAAGCACTCAGTGAGGCAAACCTCCCAACCTATCAAAAATGGCCAAGTTTTTCGGTCATGGAAAACGAAAAGAATGCCCTACTGCTTCGTGTCAAAAACAACTACGTCAAATTCGACATCAACACACTCAAAGCCAACAAATGTGCGCAAAAAAGTACACAGGGCGAACGTTACGAATACGATCCTCAAAGTCACCACATAGCTTATACGAAAGGACAGAACGTTTGGATAACAACCCCACAAGGCGACAGCATACAGATAACAAACGAGACAGAGCCTGGCATTGTCTGTGGCATCGAAGTGCACCAACGTGAATTTGGCATTTCAAAAGGTTTGTTTTGGTCGCCTATGGGCAACGCTTTGGCATTCTATCGCATGGATGAAAGCATGGTTCCGGAATACCCCATTGTAACCGTCACAACAAGAATGGCAGAAACCCGTCCAGTTCGCTATCCCATGGCTGGCACTAAGAGCCACCACGTAACCATTGGCGTGTATAACGTCAACAACCAACAAACCACCTATCTCAAAACTGGTTTACCAAAAGAAAAATTCCTCACCAACATTGCATGGAACCCAGAAGGAACAAAGATATACATTGAAGAAGTGAATCGACACCAAGACACTTGTCAACTCGTGCGCTACGACGCACTAACTGGCAAACGCGAGGCAGTGCTAATCACCGAAACCGACTCACGCTATGTCGAACCACAAACACCCATTACCTTCGTTCCGACCAACAGCAACCTTTTCGTTCGCCAAAGTTGTAGCGACGGATTCAACCACCTTTACCTCTACAACACCGACGGCAAACTCATACGTCAACTCACAAAAGGACCATGGATGGTGACCAATGTGTTAGGCTTTGCCGACAACAAAGAAAGCATTGTGTTTCAAGCTACAACAAGCAAAGCAGACGCATTGTCGACCGATGGTCTCGAACGACACATTTGGAAAGTCGACATCAACACCGGTAAACTAACAAAACTAACAACAGACTATGGTGTACACACCGCACAATTAAGCAGCAACGGCAGATACATCATCGACAACTACAGCGGTCCATCAACGCCTCGTTCAATCAACATCTACGACACCAAAACAGGTGCACTTATCAAACACCTACTCACCGCCTCCGACACCTACAAAGGCTACACACTTCCTAACGTACGCATCGGAAAACTCCTTGCCAACGATGGACACACAGAACTAAACTATCGCATCGTAACACCACCTGACATGGACTCCACAAAGAAATACCCTACAGTGATTTACGTCTATGGAGGTCCACACGCACAAATGATTACATCCAATTGGATGTACGGCATGCGCGGTTGGGACATCTATATGGCACTTCGTGGCTACATCGTCTTCACACTCGACAATCGTGGTTCGGCAGCACGTGGTCACGAATTCGAAAGCGTTATCCACCGCAACCTCGGCAAAAACGAAATGGACGACCAAATGACTGGCGTACACTACTTGCAGTCGCTACCTTTTGTCGACAGCGAACGCATCGGCGTACACGGTTGGAGCTTCGGCGGATTCATGACAACAAATCTCATGCTCACCTATCCCGACGTATTTAAAGTTGGTGTAGCTGGTGGCCCCGTCATCGATTGGGAACGCTACGAAATTATGTACGGTGAACGTTACATGGATACACCCGACGAAAACCCTGAGGGATACAAAAACGCCAATCTCACACTGCGCGCTGGCAATTTAAAAGGTCGGCTACTAATGATTCACGGAACAGTTGACCCCGTAGTAGTTTGGCAACACAGTCTGCTGATGCTTAAAGCATGCATCGAGGCAGGCACACAACCCGACTACTTCGTATATCCTGAACACGAACACAACGTTATCGGACCCGACCGACCACATCTGCACGAAAAAATCACACGTTATTTCGACGACTATCTCAAATAATTATACACACGAATGAGCAATCTCTAAACAACAACATTCACACATGAAACAGTTTCTTAAAATGACGCTTGCATGCATCACTGGCATCATCATCGCAAGCATTATCTGTATGTTTTTGTCATTTAGCATTATGGCAGGCATCATAGCAAGCACAGAAACAACAACAGAAGTTTCAGAACGCCACTCCGTTCTACGAATCGACTTAGACAAAGCCATTGTCGAACGCACCAATCCCGATGATCTCGCAGACATTTTTAATGTCTATGGTAGCATCTACAACAACCAACAGATTGGACTCAACCTGCTAATCAACGCCATAAAAAATGCAGAGACAAACAACAACATCGACGGCATCTACCTCGCTTTCGATGGCATGAGCGCTTCACCTGCCTCCATTCAAGAACTGAGAAACGAACTGCTGAAATTCAAAGAGACAGGTAAATTCATTGTTGCCTATGGCGCATCCTATTCCAATGGCGAATATCATCTGGCATCAGTAGCCGACAAGATTTTGCTTAATCCACAAGGCTCTGTAGCTTTGTCGGGCATCCAAATGCAAACTATGTTCTACTCCGAACTTTTGTCGAAAGTGGGCGTTGAGATGGAAATCTTTAAAGTCGGCACCTTCAAATCGGCTGTCGAGCCCTACATACGCACCGACATGAGCGAAGCCAACAAACTACAACTGCACACCTATGCCGACGGTGTATGGGCACGCATCTGCGATGATATCGCCACCTCAAGAAACATCACCACCGAAGCCATTAACGACTTTGCCAACCACGGCGATTTCCTCAAAGAACCCGAAGTAGCTATCAACACCGGACTCATCGACTCACTTTGCTACGTCGACGGCATGAAAACGTTATTGGAAAAACTCACCAAAAAAGACTTTAAAACCTACTACGTTGAAGACATGTGTCAACAACCAGAGCAAGACAAAAAAGCCAAAGATCAAATCGCCATTGTCTATGCTACAGGTGGTATCGACGACAACACAGCCAGCGAGATGAACTCAGAAAAAATTGCCAAGACACTGATGAAACTACGCGACAACAAAAAAATAAAAGCTGTTGTGCTACGTGTCAACTCACCTGGTGGTAGTGCCTACGGTTCCGAACAAATGTGGCATGCTGCAGAACTACTCAAAGAGAAGAAACCCGTTGTGGTTTCGATGGGCGACTATGCTGCCAGCGGAGGTTACTACATGTCGTGTAACGCCAACTACATCTTTGCACAACCTAACACACTCACCGGTTCCATCGGTATCTTCGGCATGTTCCCGAACCTCACCGGAGCAAGCAAGAAAATAGGAGTCTCTGTCGACGGCATTAAGACCAACGAATATGCCGACCTCGGCAACACCTTCCGCCCCATGCGTAACGACGAAAAAGAATTGATACAAGCAGAAATCAACCGCGGCTACGAACTCTTCACCTCACGATGTGCCAATGGTAGACACATGTCGCAAGACTCCATCAAAGCCATTGCCGAAGGACGCGTTTGGAGTGGCGTTGATGCTCTGGCTATCGGTTTGGTTGACGAACTCGGTGGATTAGACATGGCAATAGCAAAAGCAGCAGAACTGGCAAAAATCAATAACTACGTTACCAAAAACTTCCCAGCACAAAAAAGCAAGATGGAAGAACTAACGGACCTCTTGAGTGGAAAATCAGACAAAAAAGAAGAGAAAATGCTCCAAAAAGCTTTAGGCGACAATTATCAGATTTACCAAGCCATCAAGAACGTTAAAGAACAACAAGGCATTATGGCCATCTCACCATACTATATTATATATTAATAGCCCCAACCTTCAAAACAAGCTCCTAATTACAAACAAAAAATGAGAAAAACGATCTACATCGCTCTGACCATCTGTTTGTTAGCAATCACTTTCGCCGTCAAAGCACAAACCAACCCATACATCACTCGCGTGTTCGATTTCTCGCCAGCACCAGGACAATTCGTTCACGTCCATCCCAACGTAGCCTTAGGTGCCGACAGTGCTAGCGTGGCGCGACAAGTCGAGCAAGAACTGGCAGGCAAAGAGACTGGCATGGTTTCACTTGGTGCTTTTGGTGGCTACATTGTCATGGGTTTCGACCACGACGTAATAAACCAACCTGGCGTGGCCGACTTTGTTGCTTTAGGCAATGCATTCAACACCTCATACGGCACCAACGGAGAACCGGGCATCATTATGGTGGCAGACGACATCAACAACAACGGATTACCCGATGACCCCTGGTACGAGATTGCTGGTAGCGCCTATACCAACTGCATAAAAAACTACGCTATTACCTACTACAAACCAAGCGATTCGTTAGACAACGCTTCGGGCGACATTGCCAACTACATCGCATGGATCGACAACCAAGGAAACAGCGGCTACTTAGCCAAAAACATCTACCACTCACAAAGTTACTACCCTTGTTGGTACGATAGCACCAAAACATTTTACGGCACATTTATCCCCGATTCAGTGATGGCAGATGCAACAACAGGCTATTGCGACGTATTCCCAAACAACAACGCACAAGCTGGCATTAACATCGACGACGCTGTCGACGCCAATGGTCAACCCGCCAACCTCACTAAGATACGGTTTGTAAGAGTACACACTGGTGTATACAAAGTGGTAGCTCCGTTTGGAGAGACATCAACAGAGGTGTGTGGAGCCAAAGACCTCCATGCCACTGTGGGATTGGAAAACACGAAAGTTGAAGATCTCGTGTTGATTAGCAACGACAAACAAACTGTCGTGTTCAACGCACCAGAAGCTGGCGAAGGCACGGTGTACGGTGCCGCAGGCAACATAGTCAAACAATTTCACGTCGACAATGGCTACAACAGCCTCAACATCGAGCAGTTAGCTGCTGGCGTATATGTTTTAACAGTGAAAAACAACAAACAAAACTACCGATTAAAACTGATTAAAAGATAGTTAGACAACAACTAACGACTCTACACAAAAAATGCTCTTGAAAGCCATAAGTCGCTTTCAAGAGCATTTTTTGTGAAACACATCATGACTTGTTGACGGACAAAAACAAAGAGAAAACACAACAGATGACATTGCAAACAAGAGAAAACACAACAAACGCCTCGAAAGACAATTTGTGCCAACAAGAAACCTCGTAACAACGACAAAAATAATTTCTTGTCATCATAAAATTTTTCTGCAACACCCACAAGAAACTCACATCAAAGGAAATAATTGCGACAACACCCACATAAAATTCTCATCCAAAGAAATTATTTCGTTACCCCTCACAACAATTTATTGTCAGCGTAAAACATTTCGTTTATTGCCACAAGAATTTCTTGTGGGAAAAATCTGTTTCGTTTATCGCCACAATAATTTATTACCAGCATATTTCATTTTGTTCACCACCACAATAAATTCTTGTCAAGCGCAACCATTTCATCCATCACAAAATAATTTTGTGACGCACAAAAACCATTTCGTCACATCCCACACAAAATTATTTCTGAGATAAAAAAAATATGAGCACACACAACAAATCTGTCGACAACATTATTGCCCTCCAAAGAAATTGACACAACAAAAAAAGGCAAACTGAAAAATTTCAATTTGCCTTTTCTGCTCTCCCTCTTGGACTTGAACCAAGGACCCTCTGATTAACAGTCAGATGCTCTAACCAACTGAGCTAAGGAAGAATTATATTTCATTCAATCTTGCTCTCCCTCTTGGACTTGAACCAAGGACCCTCTGATTAACAGTCAGATGCTCTAACCAACTGAGCTAAGGAAGAATTATATTTCATTCAATCTTGCTCTCCCTCTTGGACTTGAACCAAGGACCCTCTGATTAACAGTCAGATGCTCT
>JAUNIJ010000044.1 GCA_030523485.1 Bacteroidales bacterium | reverse complement strand
TGCCGAAAATAATTTCTTGTGGGAAGTTTCAGTTTCGTGAGTGCTGAAAATAATTTCTTGTGGGAAGTTTTGGTTTCGTTCGTCGCCACAATAAATTCTTGTCGATGGTTTCTGTCTTGTTTTTATTGCTTTATTTTACGCAAATAAAAAAGGTTGCCCAATGTACTGGGCAACCTTTTAGGTTTTATTCTTTGTGAAGAATGTGTTATGCTTTGTATTCGGTATAGGTGTCGCACGAACCACCGTTCATAACGCTGATGCCATAGGCAGCCAAAGCACCAAGTTCGTCTTCGCCAGCGTAAATTTTTACTGGAGCAAGTTTGCCAACCATGTCGATGATGTATTGGGTGAATGGTTTGCTGTAGGCAATACCACCAGTGAGTAAGATGGCGTCGCATTCGCCTTTCAGTACAGCCATCATAGCACCAATTTCTTTAGCAATGTTGTAGGCCATAGCGTGATAAACGAGTTCAGCATGTTTGTCGCCTTGAGCGATGCGTGCTTCTACTTCGCGAGCGTCGTTGCTGTTAAGGTGGGCAATCAAACCGCCTTTGCCGCAGAGCATACGTTGGATTTCATGCTCTGTGTGTTTGCCTGAGAAGCAGAGCTTTACCAATTCTGTTGAAGGCATTGTGCCAGAGCGTTCAGGTGAAAAGGCACCATAGCTGAGTGCGTTGTTAGCGTCGATGGCTTTGCCTTTGCAGTGTGCTGCTACCGATACACCACCACCGATGTGAGCAATGATGAGGTTGAGATCTTCGTAGGCTTTGCCACAGTCTTTTGAGTATTTGCGGGCAATGGCTTTTTGGTTGAGTGCGTGGAAGATTGATTTGCGTGGGAATGTTGGGTGTCCGCTGATGTGAGCCACATCGGTCATTTCGTCAACCACAACAGGGTCGGCAACGATAGCGCGGCAGTTGAATGCTTTTGCCAAGTTGTCGGCAATCAAAGCACCAAGGTTGCAAGCGTGTTCGCCCCATTTTGCTACAAGCAATTCGCTTTTCATCAGTTCGTTTACTTCGATAGCGCCTGATTGAAGTGGGTGGAGCAGACCGCCACGACCGACAATGATGTCGAAACGTAGTTCAACGTTGTTCTCTTTCAAACTGTTGAGGATGGTTTCTTTACGGAATTCGTATTGTGAAGCCACGGTTGGGAAATCTTTCAATTCCTCGCCAGAGTGGCGGAGTGTCTTCTCGAACACATTTTCTTCGTCGTGATAGATGGCGAATTTGGTCGATGTGGAACCTGGGTTGATGACAAGTATTCTATTCATTGTTGTTTGAATGGATGTGTGAGCGTGGGTCGATTAAGCCAATACGCATGCCATGCAGATGCAGTTGAATTTGCATTCTGTTGATTCGCTACGTGATGTGAGCACTACTGGTTTGTCGGCACCATAGAGTAGGCCTGCCATTTGTGCGTTGCCAAATGTGGTGGCTGTTTTGTAGAACACGTTGGCTGCATCGAAGTCTGGGAAGATAACGATGTCGGAGTCGCTTAATACTGGTGTGTCGATGTGTTTGATGGCGCCGCGTTCTTTGTCGAGTGCCAAGAAGATGTCCATTGGACCATCGAGGATGACGTCGCCAAATTCTCCGTTCTTAGCCATTTCTTTGATTTCTACGTAGTCGTTCATGTAGCGGATTTTTGGTCCTGGTACTTCGGTGGCGTGAACAAGGGCAATTTTTGGTTGTTTTACGCCGAAAGCTTGTGCTGTTTTGATGGCGTATTTGATAATCATGATACGTTGCTCTTTGGTTGGGTCTGGAATGACAGCAGGGTCGCCAAAGAATACCATTTTGTGGTAGGCTGGTGCGGTTAAGCTAGCAATGTATGACAATACGTTGCCTGGTGTGTGTATGCCTGTCTCTTTGTTGAGAACAGAGCGGAGGATAACGTCGGTGTTAACCAAACCTTTCATGAGAATGTCGCATTCGCCATTACGAACCATGCTGACTGCTTTGTCGGTAGCTTCTTTTGGGTCAGCTACGTTAACATAGTGTACGTATGGACTTTCTGGGAATTTTGCTGTAATGGCACGAACTTTTTGCTCGTCGCCAGTTAGATAAGCTTCAACGATGCCTTCGCTGACTGCTCTCATAACTGCTTCTACTGAGTGTTCGTCGGTTGCATTGGCAACTGCCATTTTTCTGCGTGGACCATTTTTCAAATGAGCGGCCAAGTCTTGAAACGATTTAATCGGTTCCATGTTTTATATGTGAGATTTTATTGTTTAAATACGTGTTGTCTGTCGGAAACTTGGGTTCCTTTTAAATTTTAATTTCGAACGCAAAAGTAGTATTTTTTTGTAAGATTACCAAATGTGTTATATTGTTGATTATGATATGATTATATGTGTTCTGTGTGTTGTATGCTATAGAATATCGAATGAAATTCAGGGAAGTTGTTGTGTGTATGCGATTTAGTAGTATCTAGATGTTTAATCTCTTTTAAATGAGACTTTAAGAGGCCGTGATGCATTTTTATGGAAAAAAGAGGTAAAAAGATTTTGCCAAATCAAATAGTTGATGTACTTTTGCACTCGCTTTTAGGCGAATGATTCGCTAGCTCAGCTGGTAGAGCACATCCCTTTTAAGGATGGGGTCTTGGGTTCGAACCCCAAGCGAATCACTAAATTTCAATAATTAATGTTGATTCGCTAGCTCAGCTGGTAGAGCACATCCCTTTTAAGGATGGGGTCTTGGGTTCGAACCCCAAGCGAATCACTAAATTTCAATAATTAATGTTGATTCGCTAGCTCAGCTGGTAGAGCACATCCCTTTTAAGGATGGGGTCTTGGGTTCGAACCCCAAGCGAATCACAAGGAGCGGGATTTCGAGAGAAATCCCCTCTTTGTTTTTGTAGGGGTTGTATTTGTTTGGGTCGTGATGTGATAGAGGAGTGTTTTTGAACGCTTATTGTTAGAATGTTAGGGCGTTTATGGTGGCGGTTTGTGGCTATTGAATGTTCAAAGAAAAAATCGTACCTTTGCACGATAAAATAATAGTATAGAAAAGACATGTTTGAAAATCTGAGTGAACGATTAGAGAAGTCGTTCAAACTGCTTAAAGGTCAAGGAAAAATTACGGAGCTTAACGTGGCCGAAACACTTAAAGAAGTGCGCCGTGCACTTACTGAGGCTGACGTTAACTATAAGATAGCAAAACAATTTGTTGATCAGGTGAAGGAAAAAGCGATGGGCCAAGAAGTGCTTACTGCTGTAAAGCCTGATCAGATGATGGTGAAGATTGTGCACGATGAGTTGGCAACCTTAATGGGAGGTACTAACGAAGGCATTAATCTAAAAGGTTCGCCCGCTGTTATCCTGATGGCTGGTTTGCAAGGTTCTGGTAAGACAACCTTCACGGCGAAGTTGGGTAATATGCTTAAGACAAAAAGAGGCAAAAACCCGCTGTTTGCTGCTTGCGACGTCTATCGTCCTGCTGCTATCGACCAATTGAAAGTGCTTGGCGAACAAGTAAATATTCCTGTTTTTGCTGAAGAAGAGGAGAAAAATCCTGTTGTTAAAGCACAAAATGCAGTAAAATACGCCAAATTGCATGCGCACGATGTGGTGATTATCGATACCGCCGGTCGTTTAGCTGTTGATGAGGCGATGATGACCGAAATAGCTGCCATTAAAGACGCCATCAAACCCGATGAGATATTGTTTGTGGTCGATTCAATGACTGGTCAAGATGCTGTGAACACGGCGAAAGAATTTAACGATCGTCTCGACTTTACTGGCGTTGTGCTCACCAAGTTAGATGGTGATACGCGTGGCGGTGCTGCGTTGTCAATTCGTACGGTGGTTAATAAACCAATTAAATTTGTTGGTACAGGCGAGACACTTGAAGCTATCGACCTCTTCCACCCGGAGCGTATGGCTGACCGTATACTTGGCATGGGTGACGTGGTTTCTTTGGTTGAAAAAGCGCAGGAACAATATGACGAGAAGAAAGCACGCGAGTTGTCGAAGAAGATAGCGAAAAACCAATTTGGTTTCGACGATTTTATGGATCAGATACAACAAATCAAGAAGATGGGTAACTTGAAGGACTTAGCTTCGATGATTCCTGGCGTAGGAAAGGCTATCAAGGATATCGATATTGACGACAAATCGTTTGCTGGTATAGAAGCAATCATCAATTCGATGACACCATATGAACGTCGTAATCCTGAGGTGTTGTCTACTTCTAGAAAGAATAGAATTGTAAAAGGTTCTGGTCGCTCGTTGCAAGAGGTAAACCGTTTGATTACTCAGTTCGACCAAATGAGAAAGATGATGCACACAGTTCAGCAAAACGGATTGAGAGCCACGATGAAAAACGCGAAGAAGAAAAAAAGACGTTAAACATACATTATATAATAGCAACACAAAAGCCAACGGAGAGTTACTCTGTTGGCTTTTTTTTATTTAATCGTCGATGTAGCAAAGGTCAGACATGATGTCGTTGGAGATTAAGATGCCTTCGAATGTGAGTTTTAGCGTATCTTCTTTCAGAGTTAAAACTCCGCGCTCCAAATGTTTTTTTGCTTCGTTTAAACAGTAGTTGCGACGCTCTACACCAAAGCGTTGTTCTAACAGCGTGAGATTGAGTCCGTTTGAGGTACGAAGCGATGTGAATATCATCTCGTTGTATTTTTCATTGAAGCTAAGGCACTCTTGTTCGTGGCATAGATGTTCGTTGAGTAGACTCTCGCAGTAGCGTTTAGTGTCGGCAATATTCCAAAAACGTGAATTGCCGTTGAATGAGTGGGCTGCGGCACCAATGCCAAGATAAGGAACATTGTTCCAATAGGCGGTGTTGTGGCGTGAGTATTGATTGGCTTTGCAGAAATTTGATATTTCATAATGCTGAAAATCTGATTCTTTAGCTTTTTGGCAGAGCATACGAAACATTGTGATTTGATTGTCTTCGCTACACTCTTGAAGTGTTCCTTGCTGAATCATAGCAGATAGAGCTGTGTTCTCCTCGATGCTGAGGTTGTAAGCAGAAAGGTGTGAGATGTTGAGCGAAAAGGCTGTTTGTAGTGTTTGTTCCCAACTTGATAGTGTTTGTGAGGGAAGTCCGAACATAAGGTCGATGCTGATGTTGTGGATGCCGTGTTGATGGAATTGCTTGATAGCATCGATAGCTTGGGTTGCTGTGTGACGCCGTCGCAGTAGGGCAAGTTCTTGGTTGTTGAGACTTTGCACGCCAATACTAACACGATTGACACCTAATGCAGCGAGTTGTGCGGCGAGTTGTGGTGTGACGTCGTCGGGGTTGCATTCGATAGTAATTTCTGCATCTTGATCGATGATGAAGTATTGAGCAATGGTGTGAAATAGTTGTTGGAATTGATTATAGGTGAGGAGTGACGGAGTGCCACCTCCAAAATAAATAGAGTGTAGGATTTTCGAAGGTAGAAAGTCCTTTTGAAGCCGTATCTCTTGTTGCAGTGCCGCAACATATTGCTCTTGTAGCGAACGATCGATGCCAGAGTGAAAAGCACAGTAGATGCACCTTGATTTACAAAATGGGATGTGGATGTAAAGCATGGTGCAAAGCTACAATAAATAGATAGAAAGGGGGAATGAATGACCAAAAAAATGTATCTTTGTAAGTCGAAAAAATCGTGGCATATATGATTACATTTCCCAATGCAAAAATTAATCTTGGTTTGATTGTGGGCGACACACGTCCTGATGGTTATCATAATTTAGAGACGGTGTTCTATCCTTTGTATCGTTTGTGTGATGTGTTAGAGATTGTGCCTGCTCAGACTGATTCGTTTGAGTTGTTCGGATTGCCAGTCGCTGGCGAGAATAAAGACAATCTTGTGATGAGGGTGGTTAGATTGATGCGTGAGAATTTTTCCATACCACCTTTAGCGATTGCTTTACATAAGAAAATTCCTATGGGAGCTGGTATGGGTGGTGGATCTGCTGATGCCGCTTTTGCGTTGCGTATGATTAATGAGATGTTTGAACTTGGTTTGTCAAACGCTGAAATGAAGTTGTTGATTCGTAGCTTGGGCGCCGATTGCCCATTCTTTATCGATAATGTGCCAAGTATTGCTTATGGTATTGGTGATGAATTGTCGCCGATTGATATCAACCTTTCTGATTATCATATATTAGTCGTAAAACCTCCAGTTTTTGTGTCGACTCCTGAAGCATATCGTGGCGTGAGGCCATTGGTGGGTGTCTTGCCTGTGAAAGATGCTGTTGCTTTGCCTATTGAACAATGGAAGGATTGCTTATTTAATAGCTTTGAGTCGAACGTATTTGAAAAATTTGAGGAGTTAAGACGTATCAAAGCGGATTTGTATGCCGAAGGTGCAACATATGCTTTGATGTCGGGCTCGGGTTCTGCTTTATTTGGATTATTTAAATGTCAGCGTGATGACCTTGTCGAACATTATCGGCAAAAAGGTTATTTCTCTACTTGGGGATAATGGATTCTTATTTCTTTCCTGGTGTCTTACTGATTCTGCTTGCATTTTTATTTGCAAAATCTTTCCAATTAACATAGTGTTTGCTTTCTGTGGTAGGACGTGTGGATTCAAGAAAATGACAATACGCAGCTGCTAATCCATCGGTGGCATCTAACTCTTTGGGGAGTTGGTTCTTGTCGATTTTCAGTATCTTACATAACATATTAGCAACTTGTTCCTTGCTTGCTTGTCCATTACCCGTGATTGCTTGTTTGATTTTTAATGGGGCGTATTCAACGACGGGAATGTCGCGGCAGGTAGCCGCAGTAATAGCTGCTCCTTGAGAACGGCCTAATTTAAGCATCGATTGAACGTTTTTACCGAAAAAAGGCGCTTCGATAGCTAATTCGTTGGGGTAGTATTGCTCGATGAGTTTGGTAACTTCAGTGAATATTTTCTGTAACGTAAGGTAGTGGTTTGAAATCTTGCGTAAGTCGATGATGCCCGCTGTGATATAGTGGGCGTTTTTCGCACGAATGCACAATACTCCGTAACCCATGACGGATGAACCTGGGTCGATGCCGAGAATGATTCGGTCGGTTGCTTCTATTTCTTCGAAAGTCATTTGATTGCTATTTCTTTCATCGTTGTACTGAAAAGGAGTACTTTGTTATTGAATAGTTGTTGTAACTCTTTTTTCTGTTTTGGCTCTTCTTTGTTTAGCCATTCAGAAATGACTTCGATATGACCGTGCTCGCAGTGTAATGCAAACGTTGGTAGCTCGTCGTTGTCGCCGTTATGCATGATTTGGTAGATTTTAATGTTGCAAAAACCATGTGCTTGTAGTTCTGGAATGAGATTACGTGATACGAACTTAGCCCATGCGTTAGTGATGGTTTCTTCAACGGCGAATGTGGTGTTTAGTATGTACATTGTAGTTGTGTAAGTCAAAAAAAAGACCTCGCAAATTTACGAGGTCTTTTTATTTTTTGTGTCATAAGACACTTAATTCTTTGCGATTGGTTCGATTGAAACGAAAGATTTGTCTTCGCGTTTTCTTTTGAAGACTACGATGCCGTCGGTAAGTGCGAAAAGCGTGTGGTCTTTACCCATACCAACATTTTCACCTGGATTGTGTACTGTGCCACGTTGACGAACAAGAATGTTGCCAGCTTTTGCAAACTGACCGCCGAAGATTTTTACGCCAAGTCGTTTGCTTTCTGATTCACGACCGTTCTTAGAACTACCTACACCTTTCTTATGTGCCATAATATTGTTCTTTTAAAGGGTTTACGCTACAATTTCTTTAATCATTAATTCTGTAAAGTCTTGACGATGACCGTTAAGTTTGCGGAAGCCTTTACGACGTTTCTTGTGGAAAACCAATACTTTTTCGCCACGAACGTGTGATACTACTTCTGCAACAATTTTTGCACCTGTCACGGTTGGAGCACCAACTTTGACTGCGCCTTCATTGTCAACTAAAAGAACTTTGTCGAATTCTACTACTGAACCACGTTCAGCTTCATTCATGCGGTGAACAAATAATTTTTTGCCCGCTTCTACCTTGAATTGTTGTCCAAGGATTTCTACAATTGCGTACATTGTTTGATATAATGTTATATTGTTATGACCGGGAGGTGAATATGCCGCTGATAATCAGCGGTAGTGTTGCTTGGTTACCTCTTTACGAATCGAGATGCAAAGGTAAGTGTTTTATTTTGAATAAGCAAGTGTTGTTACATCATTTTTTTTTCTTTTTATTCCTTGCTATCCCCAAAAATAAAAACACCTAGCTTTTACGGCTAGATGTTTTTATATTTTTCCCTGTTTGATTTGGTATCTTATGAACCCATCATACTTAACATGATGCCGGCAGCTACAGCAGAACCGATTACACCAGCAACGTTTGGTCCCATGGCGTGCATCAATAAGAAGTTTCTTGGGTTTTCTTCTTGTCCAACGGTTTGTGAAACGCGAGCTGCCATTGGTACGGCAGAAACACCTGCAGAACCAATGAGAGGATTGATCTTGTTTTTCAAGAAGAGATTCATGAACTTAGCTAGCAAAACACCGCCAGCAGAACCCAGAGCAAAAGCTACAATACCAACAGCGAGGATGCCTAGTGTCTGAAGATTCAAGAATGCATCGGCTGTTGCTGTTGCACCCACTGTTGTGCCAAGGAATATGATGGTGATGTTCATTAATTCGTTTTGTACTGTTTTACTCAGTCGGTCTGTTACACCACATTCACGGAGTAAATTACCAAACATCAAACAGCCAATCAGCGGTGTTGCATCTGGCAATAGAAGCGATACAACCACAGTTACCATTACTGGGAAGATTATTTTCTCTGTTTTGCTTACAGAACGAAGTTGTACCATTTGAATCTTGCGCTCTTTTTTTGTTGTTAAAAGACGCATGATTGGTGGTTGAATTACTGGTACAAGTGCCATATAGGAGTAGGCCGCTACAGCAATAGGTCCGAGCAGTTCTGGTGCTAATCGGGATGTTAAGAAAATTGCTGTTGGACCATCGGCGCCGCCAATGATCGCAATAGATGCGGCTTCGTTAGGCAGGAATCCCATTGCAATAGAACAGAAATATGTAACAAAGATGCCCAACTGTGCAGCTGCACCGAGTAACAAACTTTTGGGGTTAGCAAGTAGCGGACCAAAATCGGTCATAGCACCAACACCCATAAAGATTAAGCAAGGGTAAATGCCAAGTTTTACGCCTAAATATAGGAAGTCGAGCAGACCCGCTCCATTGCGGAAACAATCCCAATGGACGTGACCTTCGGCAAAGTATTCTGAGTGATACATTTCCGCTCCTGGTAGGTTGGTGAGCAACATACCAAATGCTATTGGCAATAGGAGTAATGGCTCGTAGCCTTTCTTTATTGCAAGATAGAACAATAAGAAAGAAATCAATATCATGATGATTGATTTCCAGTGATCTCCTAGTTGGGCTATGCCAGAACGTTTCAAGAATTTTTTGATGGATTCGCCAAATTGAATGTCTTCTTCGACGTATTCCTCATTGGTAGCAACGTCACTGGTAATTATGTCCTGAGCTGTTGCTACAATTTCTTCTGTGGTACTTTCGAGGGCAGAGGCTGTCTCAGTTGGTTCTTGTGCAAATACGTTAGTAGTGATGAAAAGCAGTAACGATATAAACAGCAATTTTTGAATGTATTTCATATAGTCAGTTTTTGAATGTGTATTGCTGAAAAAATGAGATGCCCTTGAATAGGCATCTCATTTTGATTATAAGGTTTACTGCATTTCGATTAATACGTCGCCTTGCATAACGTTTTGACCAGGAGTAACGCGAATGTTAGCAACAACACCGTCTTTTTCAGCAGTGATGTTGTTTTCCATTTTCATTGATTCCATGGTAAGGAGTACGTCGTTTGCTTTGATAGCTTGACCGTTTTGTACTAAGATTTTTACGATGCTACCAGGAAGTGGTGCCTCGATTTTATAGGAGCCGGCAGAGGTTGGGGCTGCTGCAGGTGCAGGTGCAGGAGCTGGTTTTGGCTCTGCTTTTGGAGCAGGTGCAGGAGCAGGTGTTTCAACAACAGGAGCAGTAGCAGCTGTTGCTTCGATAACAAGGAGCTTGTCGTCTTGCATAACGTTTTTACCTGGTTCAACAGCAATGTTTTTAACAATACCACTTACTTCGGCAGTGATGTTGTTTTCCATTTTCATTGATTCCATAGTGAGGAGAACGTCGCCGGCATTGACGGCTTGACCCTCTTTTACGAGCACTTTTACAATGCTACCTGGAAGTGGTGATTTTACTGTGACACTTTTGCCTGTAGCAACTGGAGCAGCGGCAACCGGAGCAGCAGCTTTAGGTGCTTTAACGATAGGGGTAGATACGGTGGTTGCATCGCGGTCGACTTCTACGGTGTATAGTGTGCCGTTTACTTGAACGTCAACCATGTTGTTGTCTTGTTCTTCTACCGCTACCTCGTAACGGTGTCCGTTTATTGAAAAGTTGAATTTCTTCATTTTACCTTCTGATTAAATTGTTAAGACCGAAAATTTTGTTGCTCCATGGTGAATAACGACGATCAGGATCTGCGATTGTTATTATGTCGCTTTCGTTATCGTGAACCTCGTCAAAATAGAGGTGGAGAGCTACAGCGATAGCGGCTGAATCGGTAACGTCAGCTGCGGTCATCGCTTTTGTGATATTCTCATTTGTCGGCATTGTTACTTTCTGACTAAATTGTTGTTTAAACCATAAATTTTTGAATTCCATGGAGAGTAACGACGTTCGGTGCTCTTAATCGTAATTACAGAGCTTTCTTTGTCGTGTACATCGTTGAAATAGAGATGAAGTGCTGTTGCTATAGCTGCTGTCTCGATGCCGGCGATGTGTACTTCTTCGTGGTCAGGTTTGGCTTTCTCGTTGCCTGTCGTGTTTGCTGTTACGGGTTCTTTCTTGGGCACTTTAATTTTTGGCGCCATAATCTTACCAAAAAGTGATATGACACCAATTAGAACAATTAAAATGCAGAATACTACAGAGATACCCAATACTGCAATGATGACGGCGTTTCCCCAATTTATAGCTAATAACATAGTAGCTGGTGTTCTGTCCTTCTATTATAGAGGAATGTTGGAGTGTTTCTTGAGAGGGTTAGCCAATTTCTTGGTTTGCAAGGTTTGGAATGCACGGATGATACGGAAACGAGTGTTGCGTGGCTCGATAACGTCATCGATGTAACCCATAGATGCAGCCTGATAAGGATTAGCAAATTTGTCTTTGTACTCTTGCTCTTTCTCAAATACAAATTTTGCTTTCTCGTCTGGGTCGGTAAGGTTTTTAAGAGCCTTGCTTTCCAATACTTCGATAGCACCAGAAGCACCCATAACAGCAATTTCTGCTGTTGGCCATGCATAGCAGAAGTCGCCGCGAAGTTGTTTACAACTCATTACGATGTGTGAACCACCATAAGATTTACGAATGGTGATGGTTACTTTTGGAACTGTTGCTTCGCCGAATGCAAACATTAGTTTTGCACCATGGTTGATGATACCAGCGTATTCTTGACCTGTGCCTGGGAGGAAGCCTGGAACGTCAACAAGAGTAAGAATTGGAATGTTGAATGCGTCGCAGAAGCGAACGAAACGTGCTGCTTTGCGTGAAGCATCGCAGTCGAGTACGCCTGCTAACATCTTTGGTTGGTTTGCAATAATACCAGTTGATACACCGTTGAAACGTGCAAAACAGCAGATGATATTTTGTGCGAACATTGGTTGTACTTCGAGGAACTCGCCGTTATCAACAATTGAACGGATGATATCCTTCATGTCGTAAGGCATGTTAGGATTTTCAGGAACGAGGGTGTTCAATGCATCGTCTTTACGATCGATTGGGTCGTTGCAAGGCATGATTGGAGCCTCTTCCATGTTGTTTTGTGGAAGATATGAGATGAGTTGACGTATTGTTTGGAGACCTTCTTGCTCGTTAGCTGCCTTGAAGTGAGCTACGCCAGATTTGCGCATGTGAACATTTGCACCGCCAAGTTCTTCTACTGATACACTTTCACCAGTTACTGATTTCACTACTTTTGGACCAGTGATAAACATGTAACTGTTTTCCTCTGTCATCATGATAAAGTCAGTCAAAGCTGGTGAGTATACGGAACCACCAGCACATGGACCAAAGATGAGAGAAATTTGTGGAACTACGCCAGAAGCAAGGATGTTGCGTTCGAAGATTTCAGCATAGCCTGCCAATGAGTTAGAACCTTCTTGAATACGTGCTCCACCTGAGTCGTTGATACCGATAATAGGAGCGCCCATTTTCATTGCCATGTCCATTACTTTGCAGATTTTTAGTGACATGGTCTCTGACAATGAACCACCAAATACTGTAAAGTCTTGTGCGAAAACGTATACAACACGACCTTCGATTGTGCCGTGACCTACTACGACACCATCACCGAGGTAGTGCTCTTTGTCCATACCGAAGTTTGTGCAACGGTGTGTTACAAACATATCTAGTTCTTCGAATGATCCTTCGTCAAGCAATGCTTCAATACGTTCACGAGCAGTGAGCTTGCCTTTGCTGTGCTGTGAGTCAATGCGTTTTTGACCACCACCAAGGCGGGCCTGTTCACGCTTGTCAATGAGTTGTTGTACTTTATTTGCCATGATTCTTTTTGTTTGTGCGAACAATACACCTAAATAGGGCTTGTTCGGTAGATTTTCTTTGTTGTTTCTTCTGACTAATTTAAATGACAAAGAGACGTGAATGTTTGTTGCTCACGGCTCTCTGTTGTTGTGTCAGACTTATTTTTTGCTTGGATCCTCACAAATTTCTGTGAGTACGCCATGAGTTGATTTTGGATGGAGGAAGCCGATGTTAAGACCTTCTGCACCTGGACGTGGTGTTTTGTCAATGAGTTGGATGCCCATTTCTGCTGCATCGTTAAGAGCTTGTTGGCAATCTTCAACACAAAAAGCGACGTGGTGAACGCCACCTCTTGGGTTTTTCTCCAGCCATTTTGCAATGGTGCTTTCTGGGCTTGTTGGCTCAAGAAGCTCAATTTTTGTTTGGCCTACTTTGAAAAAAGCTGTTCTTACTTTTTGGTCAGCTACTTCTTCGATAGAATAGCATTTTGAACCAAGAATTTGTTCGTAGTAAGGGATTACTTCATCCAATTTGCTTACTGCGATACCGAGGTGCTCGATATGAGTTGGTTTGATAATGTGTTGTTTATTTGTTGTTTTTGTTGGGTTGGTGTGTGATGTGCTTAAAATCTACAACACTAAAATTGTGGCAAAGTTACGTTTTTATTTTTGCTTTGCAAAGCTTCGACCTAAAAATCTGCATAGCAATTTTTGTTTGATTCATGGTCGGAGTAGTAAGGGTGTTTGATGGGATTTTGTGCGTAAATCGCTGTTTTATGTGTTATAATATTGTATATTGAAAATGATTTCTT
>JAUNIJ010000168.1 GCA_030523485.1 Bacteroidales bacterium | reverse complement strand
AAATCTGATCTCGGTTATTACGCTCAAGCCAACAAATATCAAACAATACCCAGTCAAGTCGTTTCTAATGCCTTATCAAACGTTGCTTATCCAATTATATCGTCATTAAACAACGACCCGGAAAAACAAGTACAATACCTACGAAAATTAACCAAAACAACAGCCTTTCTGATCTTTCCCATAATGTTGGGATTGATGGGAATCGCAGAAAACGTTATTCAAATACTGTTGACTGCTAAATGGTTGCCAAGTGTCCCATATTTTAAAGTCTTAGTAGGTGCTGCTATCTTTTCCCCTTTCCAAGTCTTATTCTTAAACACCTTTAACGCAGTCGGACGTCCAAACTATAATTTTGGATTAGAGATGGTTAGAAACTCTTTGGTCATCTTGTCGTTGGTTTGTTTTCACCAAACCATCATGCAAATGCTTTACGCTTTCGTTGTCGCACAAGCACTGTCTTATCTCTTAGATATTATTGTCTTAGGTCGTTTCGTTAAATATACACTGATTCAACACTTTAAAGACATCATGGCATATGCAATCATTTCTCTAATCATGTATATATTGGTAGTGATTACAGGAAATCTGGTTGATAATATCTACCTGTCTGCAACCATACAAATCGTCGTTGGTATAGCTACTTATCTCTTGTTAACCAGTTTGTTTGGGCAAAACATCATGAAAGAAGCAAAAGAATTAATCGTAAAAAAAGATAAAGTAAACTAACTATGGGAAATTTCTTTGAACATTGTTTGCATCGAAAAGGGTGGAGCATCATAGATAAGCAACGTCTCCCTAATAAATGTGTGATTTGTATAGCGCCACACACATCTAACTGGGATTTTGTGTGGGGACTGTTGTACAAACATGCGACGCACCTCAAGGCTAGTTTCTTAATGAAAAAAGAGTGGTTTCGATTCCCACTTGGCTTAATCATGCGAAAACTAGGAGGCATACCCGTAAACAGAGAAAAGAAAAACTCATTAACCGACATCATTGCCGAAGAGTTTAATAAACACGATATCTTCCGACTTGGAATAACTCCTGAAGGCACCAGAAAAGCAACAAAACAATGGAAACTCGGCTTCTATTTCATCGCCCTAAAAGCAAAAGTACCCATTGTATTGGCTAAAATCGACTATAGAAAAAAAGAAATAGGCTGCCAAGAATTCTTTATTCCCTCAGGCAATGTCGAAGAAGATATCGTTAAGATAAAGAATTTCTATCGTGATGTAATTGGGAAAAAAATAGCTAACTTTGCCATCTAATAAACAACATTCACACACATCAATGAAAGAAGAAAAAATAACGCTGATAGAGCCCAAAACCAAACTGTTCCATGTCGATTTTCGGGAACTTTGGCAATATCGTGATTTGTTCATGATATTTGTAAAACGTAACATCATTACACAATATAAACAGACAATTCTTGGCCCATTATGGTTTTTTGTGCAACCATTAATGACAACGTTCATGTATATGGTTGTGTTTGGCGGCATTGCAAAAATCAGTACAGACGGCTTACCACAAGCTTTGTTCTATTTGTCTGGCATATTAATGTGGCATTATTTCTCCGACTGTCTTACAAAAACATCAAGCACATTTCTTGACAACCAAGCTATCTTCGGCAAAGTCTACTTCCCTCGATTAGTCGTTCCGTTGGCAACTGTCGTCTCAAACCTAGTGAAAATGGGCATTCAGTTATTAATGTTCTTAGCTGTTTATATCTTATATATCGTTAAAGGTGTACACATTTGCCCAAATATCTATCTTTTGCTTTTCCCTGTTTTAATCGTCATATTAGCAGGTCTAGCACTAGGTTTTGGTATTATCATATCTTCAATGACAACAAAATATCGCGATCTAACCATTTTGTTCTCATTCTTCGTACAATTGTGGATGTACGGCACCCCTGTAATTTATCCACTAAGCACCATTACCAATGAAAAACTTCGTTTGGTGATGCAGCTTAACCCAGTAACCTCAATCATCGAAACATTCAAGTTTGGTGCACTCGGTGTTGGTACATTCAGTTGGGGAGCCTTATTGTATAGCTTCTGCTTTATGTTGGTTGTGTTAGGTCTTGGTATCGTGGTGTTTAATAAAGTTCAACGTAGCTTTATGGATACTGTTTAATAACAATGTTATTTCTATAGAACAATAAAGTAATAACAAATTGATTTTTAGGTGATAAGATTATATCCCCATTCATAT
>JAUNIJ010000043.1 GCA_030523485.1 Bacteroidales bacterium | reverse complement strand
CCTAATATGGCAAAAAACACAACCTACACAATAGTAACAGGCGGCACTATCAGTGGTGGCACATCATTTGGAGGCTACTACACTGGCGCCACCTACACTGGTGGCACGAGTAAGACAGTAACAACAGGCTCAAACTACTACACCACAGTAAGATAATAGACAAACACATTATTTAAAACAACAAACGGACAGTTCTAAAGTGCAAGAACTGTCCGTTTTTGTTTTGTAAATAGCAAAACTATATTTTCACAGGGTTAACAAATCATTTCGTTACTAAAAAACCTGCGCTTTTGGCGCAGGTTGATTAGGGGTAAACACACCTTAAAATTATATGTTGTGTGTGAATTTAATCGTACTATATTAACGGGCATCAATAATAGCCTTAAAATCTGGAGCTTTCAGCGAAGCACCACCAATAAGTCCACCATCGACATCGGGTTGTGCAAAGAGTTCTGCTGCATTTTTAGCGTTGCAACTACCACCATAAAGAATCGTTGTGTTGTCGGCAAGTTCTTTACCATAACGATTAGCAACAAGCGAGCGTACAAAAGCATGAATTTCTTCAGCTTGAGCTGGTGTTGCTGTCAGTCCGGTACCAATAGCCCACACTGGTTCGTAAGCTAATGTTACGTTGGCAAATTCTTCTGCAGAAAGATTAAATACAGAGCCTTCGAGTTGTGCTTTCACCACTTCGTTTTGTTGGTTAGCTTCACGTTGCTCTTTTACTTCACCAATACAGAATATGGGTTTTAGTCCGTTGGCCAATGCAAGCAAAACTTTTTCGCGTAGAATTTCAGGTGTTTCGTGATAATAGGCACGACGTTCGCTATGTCCGATGATGCAGTATTCAGCACCTGTTGATTTCACCATTTCAGCCGACACTTCGCCAGTATAGGCCCCTGAAGCTTTATCAGCACAGTTTTCAGCAGCCACTTTAATTGGTGTTCCTTTCACCATCTCAGCCACAGTAGCGAGATGGATGAATGGTGTGCCAATCACCACTTCGCATTTTGGTGTAGTGTCAGCGAGTAATGCCTTGAGTTCAGAAACGAGGGCGATGCCATCTTGCAGGGTCTTGTTCATTTTCCAATTGCCTGCTACCATTGTCTTTCTCATTGTTGTTGAAGTAATTATATGTTTGTATTTTTTTCTTGTTTATGCAGTGTGCCAGGATTAATTATTGCTGATTTACTTTATAATCAGCCGCATTCCATTTAGCTACCACGGTACCTTGTTTAAGTTCAACAAAACCAGGGTTTGCTCTCACTATGGTTTTCAATGTAATGGGGTCGCATTGACAGAAGCATTCACTTGGGATGCCGGCCTCTTCAGCAATAGCATAGATATCATCTTCTAATGAAGCAGTAAGTGCATAGAATTGTGCACTTTCTTGTTGTGCTTGTTGATAGAGTTCGAGCACTTTGTTGAGGTATTTGCGATTTGTTTTGCTAAGATCGTACATAACGACAAGATACGCATGGTCGGCTTCTAACACGATGTCTGTTATTTCATCACCGTCAAGCGTTACGAGGTTAAAGTCGTGAATTGGGGGCACATAACCTTTCTTAACGAGCACCGATGTTTGGTCAACAAAGGTCCAAGTGGAATCGTTCCACGGATAATTTGTTTCGTCGAATTCTTGTTGCACACCATCTTTCTCATAGATGAAAGTGGTTTTATATTGGTCAATTTCAGCCTCTTCTGGCACTTCCATTAGTTCTGGTAAATAGTTACCTACTTTATAGGGTCTAAAATCGATACAAGGTAAGTGACGAAGCGAAATACATGAAATCAGCACACCAAGAAGGAAGAAGCAGATGGCAACCATAGAACTAGCAAACGGCTTGAGGTAAGGTCGCTCATACTTATTACAGTAAATAATAACGATGATGACGATAAGTAGTACTATGTTTTTCCAAAATGTTGCCCAATTTGAGAGTGTGACGGCATCGCCAAAACAGCCACAGTCGCTCACAGGATTTTTGAGAGCTATCCAGAGTGTGAGTGGTGTCATGATAAGCATAAAGAGCAATCCAAGAATACCGGCAAGTTTTACTTTGATGCCAGTAGTCATTGAGAGACCGATGGCAAGTTCCAACGCAGAAAGGCATATAGCAGCTACTAACGCAAGTCCTGCAAACTGTTCCAACCCCATTGCGGTCAGGTAATCGGTAATTTTATATTGCGAGCCGAGTGGGTCAATGGCTTTCACAAAACCAGAGAAAATGAACACGGCACCAAATAGGATGCGCAACACCCATCCAACGATTTGGAATCCACGTCCTTTTTCTGGTTGTATGAGTTGTTCGGTATTGATGTGTGGTGTTTTTATTGTCATAGTTTTTTATTGTTCACTGAGACGAATAATATAGAAGACAGCATAGTTGAGCATATCGAAATAATTAGCATCGATGCCTTCAGAAACGATTGTTTGTCCGTTATTGTCTTCTATTTGTTTTGTGCGTATTATTTTTTGCAGAATAAGGTCGGTGTATGATTCTGGTCGCATTTCACGCCAAGCTTCACCATAGTCATGATTTTTTGCTTGTAGGAGTTTGAAGGCTTTTTGAGCATAGTTGTCGTAATATCCAACAGCTTCTCCGACTGTAAGGTCGCAATGGTCGGTTGCTCCAAGTTCCAATTGTATCAGTGCGATGATAGCGTAGTTAACGATGCCAATAAGTTCAGGCTTTATGCCTTCTTGCACCATTGCTTCCGTTTCTATTTCAAGTGTACGAATGCGTTTTGCTTTGATAAAGATTTGGTCGGTGACCGACGCAGCACGTAAGATTCTCCACGCACAGCCGTAATCTTGTAGTTTTTTTGAAAATAAGGTGCGGCACTCCGCAATCACACTGTTATATTCTTCATTGGTATTGTGTGTGTTAGCCATAACTTACCCGATTACTTAGTTGTTTTCAAATTGCAATTTTACATCAGCGATAGCTTCAATAACATTGATGATGTAGTCACCCATTTTTTCTGCTTCAGTAATGAGGTCCATATAGATAACAGAAAGAGGATAAGCATAGTTGCCATCGTTAACATCGAGAATATTTTGATTCTTCAGCTGACTGCGGAAGTTATTGATTTCGTTTTCGATGTTTTGACTTTTGTTGACGTCGGCTGATGAAATGGTATCAAGTTGTATTGCCGTCATCATTTGTTCAAGTGCAGAGTCAACGAGGTTAAACATCAACTCTACATTCGATTTCATGTTATCAGTAAGCACGAGTCCTTGATCTTTTGCACGTTGTATTGTGCGTGAGAGATTATAGCAGCTATCGGCCACCGATTCGATTTCTGAAATCACACGCATCTTCATATGTATCTGGTGCTTACTATCGTCAGAGAGTCGTCCGTCCGACACTTTTGTGAGATAATTAGCAATTTCCACTTCCATACGGTCGGCAATGTTTTCATATTTTTGTATGCGCGAGAACTTCTTGAGGAATTCATCTTCATGAGTTTCATGGAAGAGGTCACGCACCATGCCAAACATACGTTGCACACGAACTCCGAAGAGTACGATTTCTTTTTTTGCTTGTAAAATGGAGAGCTCGGCTGTCGAAAGGAGTCCTGTAGAGATATATTTTAGATGCGATTCAGAATCTTCTTCGTTGTGTTCTTTTGTAGGTATAAGTTTGTTCACGATAACCACATACAACTTCGTGAACCAAATCATTATCATGAAGTTAATCACATTATAAATGGTATGTATGATGGCAAGACCGAATGAAACAGCATTTTGCATACTAGCAAATTGTGTAGCCACGGTGGCATCACCATTGAAAGTGCCACTAGTGAGTGCGAGTGTCTCTTCTGGATGTGCCACAGTCCACGATGCGAGTTCTGTAGGGTCGCCATTGACACTAGAAATAAGAAGTATAAGTTGCATAAATGGACGGAAGAGAAGCAACGCCCAAACACTACCAAGTACATTAAATAATAGATGTCCGGCAGCAGCTCGTTTTGCCCATACATTACCAGAAATAGAAGCCAGTAATGGTGTGATACAAGTGCCTACATTGCTACCAAGAATCATTGCTCCAGCAAGTTCAAACGAGATCCACCCTTTACAACACATAATAAGTGCGATGGCGAATGTTGCGCTGGATGCTTGTACAACCATGGTAAGAATAATGCCCACGACATAAAAAAGCAACACCGAAAGATACCCCATTTGGGAATATTGCTGTAGAGCAGCGAACATTTCAGGATGTGCATTAAGGTCTGGTACAGCACCTTTAAGATATTCTAAGCCTAAGAAGACAAAAGAGAAGCCGATAAGAAATTCGCCCCAGTTCCTTAAATTATGTTTTTTGGTAAAGAGCATCGGAACAGAGAAAGCCATAAGTGGTATGGCGAATGATGCGATGTTTACTTTAAATCCAAAGAGCGAAATCATCCATGCCGTGACGGTTGTACCAACATTAGCACCCATGATAACAGCCATGCTTTGTCCAAGATTGATAAGACCAGCATTAACAAAGCTGACAATCATTACTGTAGTAGCTGACGAGCTCTGTACGAGCGCTGTAATCAGAATACCTGTTAATGCTCCAATAAAACGATTGCTTGTCATCCAGGCAAGCACGTTACGCAGTCGGTCGCCCGCAGCCTTTTGTAAACCTTCACTCATCAACTTCATTCCATAGAGGAACAAACCTACGGAACCCATGAGTGAGAGGAAATCAACTATTCCAAATTTCATTGATAAAAGATTCTTCTTAATCGACTACAAAGGTATGTTTTTTTTGTCAATTTCTCGATGGTTAGGAGTAACTATCTACACGTTATTTTACACATATCGTCAAGTACGTTTTAAAGTCATTGTTTTCTAAAGATATAACTTTTCGAGGAGGAAATGAAAAATCTCCTTTCTGTTACTAGAAGAAAGAAGCTTATAGAAACGATTTTTCTGTCACGAGAAAAAGAACGGCAGGCAAGAATATTTTATCTTGTCTGCCGGGAGATTGTTAGTGGAGTTTTTTGGCAACACTAAACTTAAGGCATAGTTATATTGCCGAGTAGTTTTTTCAACGGATGAGTTTTCTTATTTCATCAATTGGAATGAGCGTGTCACAAAGTCGGTGAGTGCTTTACCTTTCAACATACCTGTAGAAAGAAGAGCCAAATCGATAAGTTGTTTGATACGTGGCTGTTTTGCAGCAAATTCAGAGTATTGTTTCTTCTTTTGTTCACGTAGTTCACCAATTTGTTTGTCAGTATCACTCACTTGTTGACGCATTGTGTCTTTTTCTGCATCGTCAGTAGCTTTGTCTTGTGCTTCTTTTTGTGTTGCACGTAATTGTTCCAACGAAGCTATTTTTTGACATACAGGCTGAATGGTTGCGTTAAGTGCTTCTTCCGATTGTTTCAAAAGGTCAGCAATAAGTGGATGAGAAGCATTTAGCACTATGTTATAAGTGTCGGGCATATCGCCGTAAAACATCATCATCGAATTGCCGCCTGTCGCCGACATTTCTTTCATACGACGTGAGAATTCGTTTTGTGTCACTGTAACAGGCTCAAGGTCTGCGCCACGCTCCTCTACTTTAAAGAGATACTCTATTTTATCGACGCGATCAACTTGCGAATCAAACATTGTGGTGAGTGCATTTTGTTGTTCTGCCGTCAAAGTGAGTGTTTTTGTTTCCTCTTTTTCGATAAGTTTTTCAATCACATCAGCATCAACACGAACAAAACGACTTTTTTCATTCTTTTGCTCCATCTGACTTATCCAGTGCGCATCAAGTTGTCCGTCCATCAGCATCACCTCATAGCCTTTTGCTTTTGCTGCATTAATGTAGGCATGTTGGTCATCGACGTTGTTGGCGTAGAGATAAATAAGGTTGCCGTTTTTATCTGTTTGATTATCTTTTATCAGCGTCTCATATTCTGCAAACGTATAGAATTTTCCATCGGTTGTTTTAATGAGGGCAAACTCCTTTGCTTTCTCATAGAATTTTTCTTCAGAAAGCATACCGTAAACAATGAATATTTTCAGCGCGTCCCACTTTTCTTCAAATGTTTTACGGTCGGTTTTAAAGATTTCGGCAAGACGGTCTGCCACTTTTTTAGTGATGTGAGCCGATATTTTCTTCACATTCTTATCGCTCTGCAAATAGCTACGACTTACGTTCAAAGGGATGTCTGGTGAGTCGATTACGCCATGAAGCAATGTCAGGAAATCTGGCACAACGCCCTCAACAGAGTCAGTTACAAACACCTGATTGCAATAAAGTTGTATTTTATTACGTTGCAGTTCTATGTTGTTTTTGATGTGAGGGAAATAGAGAATGCCCGTAAGATTAAACGGATAGTCAACATTCAAATGAATATGGAAGAGCGGATCTTCTGAATAAGGATAAAGTGCACGATAGAATGTTGCATAATCTTCATCCTTAAGATCGGCGGGTCGACGTGTCCAAAGTGGTTCTACACTATTTATGATATGCTCGTTGGTTGTCTCTACTTGTTTACCATCTTTCCATTCTTTTTCAAAACCGCAAACTACTGGTACAGCCATAAATTTGCAGTATTTTCCCAACAGTTCAAGCACACGTTGTTCGTCGGCAAACTCGATATTATCTTCATCGATATGCATCACGATGTCAGTGCCTTGCGTTTGTTTGTCACAAGGTTCAAGCGTGTAGTCAGGACTACCGTCGCAGCTCCAATGTTGTGCCGTTGCACCTGTGTATGATTTCGTGAAGATTTCCACCCTTTCACTTACCATAAACGAGGAGTAGAAACCAAGTCCGAAATGTCCAATAATGGCGTTAGCGTTGTCTTTGTATTTATCGAGGAATTCTGTAGCGCCAGAGAATGCTATTTGATTGATGTATTTTTCTATCTCTTCTTGCGTCATGCCAATGCCTTGGTCAGAGACTGTAATGGTTTTGGCATCTTTATCCACCTTCACCACTACACGCATTTGACCCGTTTCACCTTGTGCCGCACCTGCTTTTATCAGTGTGCGCATTTTTTGCGTTGCATCAATAGCATTAGCTACGATTTCACGAAGAAATATTTCGTGATCGCTATAAAGGAATTTTTTGATGACAGGAAATATATCGGTGGTTGTTACGCCGATTGTACCTTTTTTAATATCTGACATAATTGCATTGTTATTTTTGTTCTACATTTGGGTGTGTTGTAGTGTTGTTGTAAGAAGCACCACACACCACACATCAATGCAATATATGTACCAATTTAAAAGGGTGTGTTGCCAGAATTATCGGTTGGCAATGGCGTTTTTGACGAACGAGGCGGTAAATCAACGGTTTGACTCGTTGAAGAATTATTTTTATTTACATCATCATCAGCATTAAGATTGTCAAAGCGTGTATAACTGCTCACATATTTCAGTGTAATATCTTCCACAGAACCGCTACGGTGTTTCGCAATAATTATCTGAGCTTTACCGCGCATATCTTCGTCGTTTACAGTATAAATTTTATAGTATTCTGGACGGTGAATAAAACAAACGATGTCGGCATCTTGTTCGATGGCACCCGACTCACGAAGGTCCGACAGTTGTGGACGTTTATCATCGTTGGCACTACGCGATTCCACATTACGGTTCAACTGCGACAATGCAATAATTGGTATGTTCAGTTCCTTTGCCAAGCCTTTTAACGAACGAGAGATAAGGCTCACCTCTTGCTCACGCGAATAGAAGTTCATACCAGTGGCATTCATCAGCTGTAAGTAGTCGATAATAATACATTGTATACCGTGTTCACGCGCGAGACGACGTGCTTTTGTACGCAATTCCAACACCGACAGCGATGGCGTATCGTCAACAAAAAGTGGTGCACCCATTAGTCGAGGTATACCTGCATCCAATTGTTTCATCTCTGCCATCGTAAGGTCGCCATTGCGCAACGAGTCGCCTGGCAACGAGCATACGTTCATGATAAGACGATTAACCAACTGCACATTCGACATTTCGAGTGAGAACACAGCAACAGGTATTTTATTGTCAACGGCCATATTTTTCGCCATCGAGAGCACAAAGGCTGTCTTACCCATGGCAGGACGAGCAGCAATGACAATGAGGTCCGATTTTTGCCAACCGCCTGTGTTGTGATCAAGTGCATGAAAACCAGAAGGGACACCACTCATAGAGCCAGGCGTTTCCAACGAATGGCGTATGCGTTCGTAAGCCTCATCAACCACACTATCAATTTGCACCACATCTTTTCGCATCTGTCGCGAGGAGATTTCGAAAATCTGGCTCTCTGCCACTTGAAGCAGTTCATCAACATCTGTCGTTCCTTGATAAGCTTCTTGTTGCACTTTCATTGCCATCACAATCAAACGACGTGCGATGTGTTTTTGTGCCAAGATTCGTGCATGTGCTTTCAAGTTGGCAGCCGATGCCACCTGTGTTGTCAACGAGGTAAGATAAGCCACACCACCAGCCTCTTCCAATTTTTTCGTTGTCAGAAGTTGTTCTTGAACGGTGAAGAGGTCTACCGGCTGTCCTTTTGCCATCAGGGTGTACATCGCTTCATAGATGGCATGGTGACGAGGGTCGTAAAAAGTGTCAGGGCTGATGAGGGTGTTGATTTCATCGTCGATGCGTTCGGGCGAAATCAAACAAGCACCAAGCAAAGCAGCTTCTGTTTCTACGGCTTGTGGTGGCACGGTGCCAAAAGCGTCGGGCAATACCGCTGGTTGAAGAGGTTGATTGCCACGCGTACGGGTTGAGTTGGTTGCCATAATAGGTTGTGTAGCTTAAAATTTAGGAGTGCAAAGTTACAGTAAAGGTGCTACTCTATCAACGAGAATAGCACCTTTTTTATTCACTTATTTTCAACACTCACACAATGTTTGTGTGCACGATGTCTAAATCAATTGTAGTATTGACTAATCTTCAAAATACCTTGACTTAAAGTATGAGCTGTTACACGTCTTGGGGTCGGCATTATCAACAAAATCCATGTCCATCTCCTCCTCTATCGTTTGTATGAATTTGCGACATTTACGAGCAAAACTGTCACCGATAAATTCGTCAACCATCGTTGGCACATCACCCGCAACGATAGACATGTCAGCCACATCACCGTAAACCCAGAAAGTTTTATTCTCGTTGTCAATTTGTCGGTTCGATTTTACATTCATCAACGAGCAGAATGCCAGAGCCACCATGCGTTGCGTCTCTTCTGAAAATCGCAACAAGGTGTGTTCACTCTTGCGACAAAAAAACACATGAAGTCCGAAGATTATAGCCTCTAAGTTTTCGTTATCGAGCATAGCTATCGGTGCAGCACTACGATACAGTGTGAGCGTAGGAACAAGCCAATGAATCTCCATTGCACTGTCGTGTGCCATTGTCTCATCGAACAACTCCTCAATTCTTCGACCATCGAAGCGCCACAACAACCACGGCATCACCACATCCATTTTTGGGGTGGTAGTAAGAGCGAATATCTCCGCCTCCTCTCGAAACGCTATACGTTGGATGCGTGCTTCAAGTTGTTCCATCGTGGCATCGAGTGGAAAGAGCATCAGTGAGAGCAGACGATACTCACGTGCATCAACGTCGAGCAACGCTTCCGACAACGTCATCGAACGCTCATATTGCGACGCTATCATTTTCAATTGGGGGAGAAGCAGACCATAATTCTTGCTGTAATTCACACCGCCACGTGCCATTTGAGCGGCAATTTCGCCATTTCTCAAAGCAAAAACTTGCTGACGAATCGCACGAACACACTCCGCCACATTTTGATTGTCAGCTTGTTGTAAGTTTTCCATTATCTAAATTTATTTTTTTATCCTTTTTTTCTTCCTAATTAGAATAAAAGAGTTACCTTTGCACTCGCAAAACAAACCAATTGATGGTGCCCGTAGTTCAGTTGGTTAGAGCGTCAGATTGTGGTTCTGAATGTCGTGGGTTCGAGTCCCACCGGGCACCCTTCCAAAAAGCGATTAAGTTTCTATAACTTAGTCGCTTTTTTGTTGTCTCTACACCATCAATGCTCTCCCCTTTATTCATATCACAAATTTACTATATTTATTCTTAAGCCACAAGACACAGACGCCCATTTTACATCCTATTTTTTCCGCAACACAACAAGAACTTCATAATCAAAAAAAAACGTATCTTTGCATGTTGTATTCATCGTACAACCCCCTACACTTATGAAAAGACTGTTAGTAATACCTCTATTCATGCTCGCTACCCTTATTGCTGTAGCGCAAGATGTGACGTTCCAAGTGGGTAAAATCTCGTTTAAAATGATACACATCGTAGGCGGCACCTTTAAAATGGGCGCTACAAGCGAACAGGTGTCAGAAGCCGAGCCAAACGAATTTCCCGTGCATCGCGTCACTCTCAGCGACTTTTACCTTGGTGAGACCGAAGTGACGCAAGAGCTGTGGGAAGCAGTGATGGGCAAAAACCCTAGTTTTTTCGTGGGCAACAGCAAACGTCCTGTAGAAAATGTGTCGTGGATTGACTGCCAGACATTCTTACGTCGACTCAACGACCTACTACATAAAAACGGACAACTCAACAACAACCAAACATTCACACTACCCACCGAAGCACAATGGGAATATGCGGCGCGAGGAGGCAACAAAAGCAAACACCTAAAATATGCTGGTAGCAATTCCATTGGCAGCGTGGCATGGTTCTACTACAGCAAAGGCGTTACACATTCCGTTGGACTCAAAATGGCTAACGAGCTCGGACTCTACGACATGAGCGGCAACGTGTTTGAGTGGTGTGCCGATTGGTACACACCATGGGAACTTGCCGACAACGAGATGGTCGCCGACACAGCACGCGTGCTCAGAGGCGGTAGCTGGAGCAGTCCGTCGAAAAAATGCCGCATTTCCAACCGCTTCTGCCAACAACCCGACACACGCGCCGGCAATTTCGGGTTACGACTCGCCTTGGTGGAAGAATAACAAACACGATACATTAAATATTATAAAAACCACATAACTAAAAAAGAACAATGAAACAGCATCTCATCGACATACGATGCCGCAACCTCAACACCACCGTAAAGGTGGAAATGGGCACTTCGCTCCAAGAGTTTTACAATCAAATCGATCTCAAACTACCCTACCGATGCATCGGTGCGTTGGTAAACAACCGACTCGAAGACCTCAACTTCCTACTCTACCAACCACGTCACGTAGAATTTGTCGACGCAAGTCATCCGAAAGGACGCTCCATCTATCTACGCACCATCTCTATGGTGCTCGCCAAAGCCGTCGACACCGTTTGCCCGACACGACACCTTCGCATCGAACACCCCATATCGAAAGGCTACTACTGCACCCTCGACGGACGCAATGGCAAGGTTGATGCCGACACCATCGCACAGATAAAAGCAGAGATGGAACGCATCGTCAACGCCGACAGCGCCATCGAAGCCATCTCAGCACCTACCGACGAGGTGATGAAACTATTCGAACACCAGCCCGACCGCGTCGAACTGCTACGCACCACCGGCACTTGCTACACACGCTATTTCCGCATCGACAATTTCATCGACTTTTTCACGGGTGTGTTAGCACCATCCACAGGCTATGTGCCAGTGTTCGACCTCCTACCCTATGCCAACGGATTCTTACTTCGCGTGCCTTACATCGACAACCCCACAGCACTCGCACCTGTTGTGCCGCAACCTAAGATGTTCGACGCATTCGACCAATTTGTTGAATGGAACCATGTGATGCACCTCGACAATGTAGGCGACTTCGACCGCATCATGCACCAAAAGCAAGACAGCGATTTTCTCAAAGTCTACGAAGCACTGCATGAGAAATTCATCGCTTCGATAGCCGACAACATCCACGAACGCGGCAACGTGAAAATCGTCATGATATCGGGTCCTTCGTCAAGCGGCAAGACAACGTTCAGCAAACGACTCGCCGTGCAACTGGCTGTGCTCGGCATACGCCCTGTGGTGCTGTCATTGGACGACTATTTCGTCAACCGCGAAGACACCCCTAAAGACGAGAATGGCGAATGGGATTTCGAACATCTTCATGCCATCGACATCGAACTCTTCAACCAACAACTCAACGACCTTCTCACCGGAAAAGAGGTAAAACTGCCAACCTTCAATTTCGAAGACGGACATCGGCACTACTATGGTAAAACCATGCAGATGACCGACGACATGGTGCTCATCATCGAAGGCATTCACGCCCTCAACCCCGAGCTTCTCGCTAAAGTCGATGCCTCACGCGTATTCAAACTCTACGTCTCAGCACTCACCACCATATCGCTCGACGACCACACTTGGCTCTCAACCTCCGACACCCGTCTGATTCGTCGTATTGTGCGCGACTACAATTTCCGTGGTTTTTCCGCACGCGACACCATTGCACGTTGGCCATCCGTACGCCGTGGCGAAGATCGTTGGATTTTCCCTTACCAAGAGAATGCCGACGTGATGTTCAACTCGTCGTTGCTCTTCGAACTTGCCGTGTTGCGCCGCTACGCCGAGCCACTCCTCTCGCAAGTGCCACAACATAGCGACGAATACCCCGAAGCCTACCGACTGCTCAAATTCCTACGCTACTTCGAGCCAATGGAAGCAGGCGAACTGCCACCAACATCGCTCCTACGAGAGTTCCTCGGAGGCAGCAGTTTCCGCTATTAGACATACATTATATATAATATAACAAATCCCCTTGCCAGCATTGCGCCGACAAGGGGATTGTTTCGTTTTTATTTCCTCATAGACCCGTTCGTCACGAGTCAACGTAAGATGCTACAACTCATGCACGTAATCAACCGCACGATTCACAAAATCGACAAAAGGCTTCGTAGTCTGAAACAGTGCCACCACACGCGACAGCAGATTGGGCGACAGAATGAAATCGTCGTCGAGCCACAGATTCAGGCAGAAACTCTTCATACGCATCCAATCGGCATAAGGAGCATCGGCGCTAAACTCATGCGGCACACGCTTCAATGCCCCTTCCATGTCGGGAACAAAACGTGCGTCGGCAACCAACAACACCTCACGTTGGAAACGCTCCCAATCGTCGCTGATATCCTCACGAATCACACGCACCGCCTCTTTGTCGTAGCAATAGTTGCCCGAAGCCAACATATGGGCATGAGGGTAGCCTTCGTCGCCGCCCACACTGACATGGAAATAATAGCCAGCATGCATCGAGCGTTTACCGCCCGGACAGATAAACACACCGAAATGAGTCTTATAAGGAGACTTATCGGTTGAAAAACGGGTATCGCGATAGATACGATAGGTGCAGTCTTTCACCGTCAACGATGCCAACGAAGCATCCACTTTGCCCATCTCAGCTAACAACGCCTCACAAAAACTGTTCCACTGCGCCTGCACGCGGTCGTACCACGCCTTATTCGCATGAAACCACTCACGATTGTTGTTCATCTGCAACGCACGCAAAAATTCTAATGTCTCTTGCATCTCTGCCATTCTTTCTTTGTTTTTCTACAAGTCATTGGTTGTTTTACCCATTCATTTATTGCAAAGGTAACAACATTTTCGAATAACTTGGTAACAACCACACAACAAAAATGCGGTCCACCAACAAGATTCATTGTCGCAAGAAAAACAAAAACACTTGGTTGGCACAGCATTTGCATAGAAACAAGATGAATTAATACAATATTATATATGGTAAAAAATCTCACCGAAAACAATGCACCCGATGTGCTGGCAAACACCCCAGGGGTGATACTCGTCGACTTCTACGCCGAATGGTGTGGACCATGCCGCATGCTGGCACCTACCATCGAAGCCTTGGCTGAAGCTAACGACGGCAAGATCAACGTGTTCAAAGTCGACACAGACAACAACATCGAACTGGCACGCAACTACAACGTGCAAACCATCCCGACTCTCATCTTCTTCAAAGACGGACGCGAAATAGAGCGTATCAATGGTGCTGTACCACAACACCAACTGCAACAAGTTATCGACTCGTTGCTCTAAACGCCACACCATAACCACATAAAAACAAGAAGTCTTCCCAATGGAAGACTTTTTTTGTGCCCTAACGACAGCATTACGCCACCGAAAAACGCCCCACAACAATTTATTTTCAGCACGAAAATTTTC
>JAUNIJ010000042.1:8451-14138 GCA_030523485.1 Bacteroidales bacterium | reverse complement strand
TAACTATCGAATCTTCATGAATTAAATCATGTTCTACCATTTCTCGAGATAATAAAAGTAGATACATCCTAATCAACGCCACGACAAAAACGAAAGCAACACACAAGTAAAAACAAAAAAACACAGGGCACGGATGCGTTCATCCATGTCCTGAGATTATCTTGTTGGAGTTAGTATTATTTGGTAACGATGACAACAAACAACATAAATTCTATTTATAATTCTTAGAGTAAATCCAACAGAGTCTGAATTCTTGGTTTCTGATGCTCTACCAGAACAACTACACATTCATATTTATGTTATTGTCTCTTTGTGTGTCCTCCACAGAGCTAATACATTGTAATTACTAAAATTGCAAGACGAGAACAATATAACCCAAACAAATATTACATAGATAAACCGACTAAAACACTTAGAAGACATAACATATTTACTTTAAGCAAAAAAATCATTAGAGGGGAGATTCCCCTCTAATGAAGTATAAGAAACCTAATTACTAAATTTCTTGGAACGAGTCAGGTACATATTCGAATTGACCTGGTCCAACAACTTTATAAATCATTTGGTGTGTGCAACTGCTTACTGTAGAGCCTCTATAGATTGCAACTTTTACTGTGTAGGTTACCTCAACACCGTCAACAGGAACAGCGTCTGGGTGGAGAGCTTCCAATGCATGTCCCATTACTTCAAGTAGACGTTCTTCCATCAAAGCGGTAACTTCGTCGTCGGTCATACCTTCGTAAGCTGATGCGATTTGTTCGCGAGCTTTTGCAGGACGGATATCTACGTTATTATAGTAAGCAGAGCAACCCGAGTAGTAATCATTGTTGCCGTACGATGTAACATAGCCCTGGCCTTTGCTTGTGCAACCAGCAGGCACGTCAACATTTTCCCAAACCCAATCGACAGCAGCTTGATAGTATGCCATAATGGTAGCATCGTTGCGGATTGGACTCAAGGTAATAACAACAGAAGGATCGAATACCCATACGCCATTATTCTTCACGAATTGGTCGGTTACCACTTCTAAAGCAGTATTCTTAACCCACGTACCAGCAGTAAGTACATATTCATCGGCAGCCATTGATGTGACGCTGTTTGCATAGTATTTATAAGCCACGATAACTGTGGTGCCTTCGGTAGCGTAAGGATAAGCATTAGAGAGATAGATTGGCAAATAGTGGTCAGCAGAGAGTGATGCCGAGAAATTGTCGTAGTTGATGCCCATCTCATTGAACTCTGATTTCTGCAACACATGCACAGTTTTTTCTGTATAAGGAGCCCATGTAGTACCGTTGAAAGCATAGAGAGCATTGACTGGTGTAGATGTAGTAGCCTCTGATGTTGGGTTTTTAATCTGTACATTGTCGATTTGTGCGGTAGTAGTAGCACCATTAGCATCGCCATAATAACGGAATGCGACATGTATGCGTTGACCTACATATGAAGCCAAGTTGTAGCTACCTGCTGATGCAAGATTGTTGCTACTACCAACAGCAGGGATAGCAAAGCTAAATTGCGATGTTACGTCGGTCCACGTAGCATTACGAACGTTATTTGTCATAATGGAGTCGTCAGACGATTCGACCAAGTCGGTAGAAATCAACACTGCTATACGGCCACCTTCGGTAGCATAGTAACGATAAGCCATGTCGAATGAGAGTACCATACCACTAACGATATCGACAGCAGGTGATATCATATAAACGTCCAAAGCACCATCAGGATGGTTGTAAGCAGAGTTTTGAAGATAGCCATTGCTGTTGTAGGTACGTCCTTGCCAGTAGTAGGTACCAGTGAGTGCGATGTTGAACCACCCATCTACTTGCGCGTGATAGACAGTGCTTGAGAAGTACTCGAATTGTTCGTCCAATCCGCCAATAGTGAGTTCTTCGTCGGCCATGTTATAAGAAACCATTACGACGTCACCTTTAACTGCGTTAGGATATTCGCCAGAGAGAATCGAAGGAAGACTCTCTTCTGGTGTTTGATTAGCAGAGAAATATTTAACGCCTGATTTTCCCCATGCTGCTTCATAGTCAGCATTAGAAACGGTGTAGACATTACCTGCGTTCAAGGTTTGCAAATAAGCAGGAAGTGCTTGTTGCATGTTGTAAGTTAGCTTGATAGAGGAGCCGTCGTCAGCAGTAGGCCATTTAGCATCGAGGAAAGCAGGCGCATAGATTGATGCTGGTGCATCAACCGAGAAGGCTTGTTGGGTTTTTACTGTAGCCAAAGCAGCCGACTGACCGTTGACATTAGCAATGCTTTTGTTTGTACTGTTGCTTGATACGGTAGCATAGTCGTCGGCAGTCATTGTGTAGTTCATGACTTTCACGTCGGTAATGTTACCATTGTCAAGCCCCGGAAAATTATGTTCATTATAATCGCAGGAGGCAAACATCAGTGAAGCAGCTGCGACGATGGTTAGCAATGATTTTTTCATAATGATTCAGAGTTTAAGAGTTTAGAAGTTAACCTTAAGACGTGCGGTCCATGTGCGACCATAGCCGTAGAACACACGATAAGCAGTTGACCAGTCGTTATTGCCACCATTGTAAGCGTCGGCAATATACATTTGGTTGAGTACGTTGTTCACATTACCAGAGATGACGGCAGAGCATTTGCCGATGTCGAAGCGATAGCTTGCTTGGAGGTCGAGTACACCAGCTCCAGGAATTTTCCATGATTCTGGATAGTCTTTCACACCATTCATCACGAGGTCAGATGAAGAGAAAGACCAGTCGGCGTAGTTACGACAGAAGTAGTTGAAGTCAGCACCGATTCTCAAGCCTTTCATTGGTTTGAAAGCAACGCCGAGAGCGAATGTGGTTTGTGCAGAACCGCCTACGTGAACACCTTTTAGGTTCAATGTCATCGAAGCGTGATCTTCTGCTTGGATACCCGAAGCGATGGTTCCTTTGTTGTCGGCCAATGGTTGACCAGCGGAGTTGTAGAAGTAACCTGTTGCATTGCTGTCCCAGCGCCAATCACCAATTGACAACATACCGCTCAATTCCATCCATTTGGTAGGGTTCGATTTGATGTCCAGCTCGATACCCATGTGGCGAGCATCGACGCCTGACATATTCAACACGTAACGGTCATCGACAATGTTGCCGTCGGCATCGGTGTAGGAGAAGTCAGACGAACGTGTCATGGTTTTATCCATCCATTTGGTGTAATAGAGGTTGAGATCAGCTTTGATGTAGCGTGTGTGCCAACCATAACCAGCTTCAACAGAGAAGATTTTTTCGTTTACAGCATCTTGGTTTACTTCATTGCTGACTGTCGATTGTAGGAAAGCGCCACCTGAGAAGAAAGGAGCACGGCTGATGTAGCCAACGTTTGCAAAGATGTTGTGATGGCTAGCGAAGTTGTAGTTTACACCACCTTTTACTGTGAATCCCCAGAAATTGACGGTTTGTGAACGAGCATGTTCTGCATCATAGTAGAAACGGTCGTAACGCCAATAAGCGGTGTTGGATACGGAAGCCGACACGAATGCGTTGACTTTGTCGAGGTTTGCTTCAACTTGTCCGAAAACACCTTCTTGCATAACGTGGCCGTCGTAGTCACGATAAACAACGTCGCCCACTTGAAGTTTTTGCGATGCGAAGTTAGCGTCAGCAGCAGCAGCATTGTTGCTTGCTTTGACGTTGGAACGATAACGGTCGATATAGTAGTCGCCATTGTAGAGGTCGATGATTTCGTTGGTGTGAATACCTTTATAATAACGTACGTCAACGCCAGCGTAGAAATCGATAATATCTTTAAAACGACGTGTATAAGTAGAGAGTAAGCCGTACCAGTTGTGATAGTTCTTTGATTTCGACATAACCATCAACGAGCCACTTTCACTTTGTTCGTTCAGTTCTTGAATTTCGTCGTAAGCAAATGTACCATCTTCTTTACGGAATGTTGTACTGAGGACACCATTGCTTGAGCCATACCAGTAGCCAGAGTAGGTACTAGTAGCACCTTGTCCGCTGTAGCCATAACCACGACCGATAGATGTGTAAAGTGAGGTACTCCACGAAGAGTTATCGTCGATATCCCAGTTGTAGTTCAACGAGATTTGTGGTTTATGGTAAACATTGTGTGCAGAGGTACGACGTTGTCCGTTTTTATCAAAACCGTAGGTTGGGTTGTAAAGGTAGCAACTCTTATCACCCATGTAGTTTTGCACTTGTTGCCAACCTTCGATGGTCAAGCCGTCGTAGTTGCTACGTTGGTTATGCCATTGTGGAGCACCGAATGCTGTCAATGAGAGCGAGTGACGGTCGCCAAACATTTTAGAGATGTTAGCAAAATAGTTCCATCCTTCAAATTCTGTGCCTTGAATGTAACCATTGCCCCATGTGCGTGAACCGAGGACGGTGAATGCCCATCCTTTTTTCGTTAAGCCAGAAGATACGTGGAATGTCAATTTGTTGTAACCATCGTTACCAATGCCATAGGAGACAGAACCACCACGTTTGGCATCGGTGCTTCGTGTGATGATGTTGATGCTACCACCTACACTTGGCGAAGAGACTTTAGAAGCACCAAGACCACGTTGAGTTTGCATTACACGAGTAACATCGGAAAGACCAGCCCAGTTGGACCAATACACGCCACCCCATTCCATATCGTTGACAGGTACGCCGTTAATCATTACGGCAACGTTGGCTGATTGGAAACCACGCATGTTGATTTTTGAGTCGCCGTAGCCACCACCATTACGTGTAACATACACACCAGGAGTTGATTTCAACAATTCTGGGAATTCCATATTACCCAGTTTTTCTTCAATCACTGCTGGTTCAATGGTTGACACTGCAATAGGAGTTTTGCGTTGAATAGCCACGGAAGACGTTACAACCACGTCTTTCAATGCTGTTACAACAGGCTCCATTGCAACACGTTCTGCCTTAGATGCTTTCACTTCAACAGTTTCGAAACCCACATAGGACAAGACGAGCACGTCGTGTCCATCAGGAAGTTTAATGTTGAATCTACCATCAAGGTCCGTAACATCACCTACAGTTGTGCCTTTTACTAAAATAGACACACCAATAAGTGGTTCTTGTGTTGACGCATCAACGACAACACCTCGTGCTACACTCTGAGCTACCGCTTGACCTAAAGAAGCCATGCAGCAAAAGAATAGCACTAAAAAGAAACAAACTTTTTTCATAGATTGATATTTAGTAGTTTTGCTTTAATTTTATACTGTTTATAACATACGCAACTGTATATCAACTACTTATAGTAACAATGATATTACACTTATAGTATGCGCACAACTTAATTTTACTCCGCAAAGGTAATTATTTTATTTGAATGGAACAAATTGAAGTTTGAAAGTTCATTACTTTTTCATACCTTTGCATCATCAAAAAAAATTACGAACAACTTAACATTGAGAATCAGATGGCAAAAGAATTTACGCCAACAACAGGCACCATTCAAAACACGATTTCAGCTGGCACGAAAATAGCTGGTACGATAGTTGCAGACAGTGATTTTCATCTTGATGGTGAAGTGAAAGGCGATATCACATGTAAAGCAAAGATTATTATCGGACAATCAGGTGTTGTTAGAGGCAATTTATTTTGCCTTAATGCAGAAATTTATGGTGTTGTTGAAGGCAACATCACGACAAACGGTCTACTGACTCTTCGTTCTTCAGCGAGGGTAAAAGG
>JAUNIJ010000042.1:0-8441 GCA_030523485.1 Bacteroidales bacterium | reverse complement strand
TGACCTTAACATCAAGACACTCTGCATTGAACCAGAAGCACAATTTGAAGGTTGTTGTAAAATGAATAGAAACGCAACAACAGCAACACCTCCACAAAACAAAGTGCAATAGTTTAGACATAAAAATAAGCAGTTTCCTCCGGTAGCCTTAGGTTTATCGGAGGTATTTTTTTGTCTTTTATCCAACGTTGACATCAAACATCTATCGCCAATCGATAGGTGTTTTGCCATGTTGGAGCAAATAAGTGTTTGTTTGTGAAAAATGACGACAACCAAAGAACGCACCACGTGCTAAAGGAGAGGGATGTGCCGCCTGTAACACTAGGTGTTTAGTGCTGTCGATAAGGTTCGCTTTATTTCTAGCATAATTTCCCCAAAGCAGAAAAACAACACCTGAACATTCTTTAGATATGGTAGTTATTACGCCATCGGTAAACTGTTCCCAACCTTTTTGCTGATGTGAGCCTGGTGTATTTGCTTGTACTGTTAAAGTGGCATTCATTAAAAACACACCCTGACGTGCCCACCGCTCTAAATTACCAGAACAATATGGTTGGACATGTAAGTCGGAAGCTATTTCTTTAAAGATATTCTGCAAAGAAGGAGGAATGCGCACGCCATCATTTACAGAAAAGGAGAGGCCATTGGCTTGACCAAAGCCATGATATGGATCTTGTCCAACGACAACGACTTTCAATGTTTGCAACGGACACAAATCAAAAGCAGCAAAAATCTGACGAGCAGGAGGATAAACGACACTCGTAGCATAAGCGTTGCGCACAAAATCAGTCAACGCCAGAAATTCCGAAGAGTCGAACAATGGTTGCAAGGCTTTTTTCCAACTTTCCTCAATACGAACATCCATAAAATTAAGTGTAATATCGTGGATACGAAAAAGGCCTTACTGTTCAGTAAAGCCTTATAGCGAGTTGATTAATTTTCTACAGAGGTTGATTTGCTGTCTTTGCTGGTGACTTTAATCTGCATCATCATTTCTAGAGGAAGCGCCATACCTTCCGACACCATGACACCTTTATTTTTCATGGCTAAGTTTTGATTTAAAGTCCAACCAGTCAAACGGTCTTGTTCGATATCGTCGCTAACTTCAATGGAATACTCTGCCCATGCGTCGCCTATTTCATCGATATATTCAATATCTGTACTGCCCGCCATGATAACATCGTATTTCTCACGTCCTGCTGATTTTAATACATACTGCACGTTGGAAAGAGTAGGCATATAATCGGCATAACCAAAAAAGTCGCCTACCATTTTCGGTTCACTCACAGCGACACTGGTTTTAGGATAAAGACCGCCAAAGAGGTTTTCTATCATTTTCTTCTCGAAATTCTCAAGAATTGCTTTTTCTTCTTCTGTAGTGCCTGGTGTTAACGTTACCCATTTTACCAGTTCTTTCAGACCGATTACATCAGTTGGAACGCCACGATGAGACAACACAACAGTGAAACTTTTATTCAACAGTTTTTTCAATAACCCACAAAGGTTGTTGTCGGTTTTGCTTGATGATGCCACTAAGATGCCGTCGTTACTCCAAGAAGAGTAAGCCAAGCTGTCATAATGTACTTCGAGCCATGATGTTGTATCGCTAACACGTTGCACCGTAAATGTAATGTCTGCCACGACACGTTCACGAAATGTGGAACGAGTGCCTAGATATGATGTTTTCATATTCATATCTGCAACGCAGGATTGTGAATAGGTTTGTCCTGTTTCCAAGACTAAACGAGGGGTGTAGTATCTCTTTCTAGCATTAACGCTTACAGGAATAACCACCCACAAAACCAATAAGAAAGCAATTATTTTTTTCATGCTGTATCGATAACTATTTAACTATTGGTAGGCCTAAGTTGTTTCTCTCTCTTTTGCCACCAAATCTACGATGCAAAGGTAATTTTTTTTTAGAATATTTCCTAACGACACAATAACAAATATTACTTGCAACACACAAAAAAAAGGATAGAAGCATTGAACTTCTATCCTCACGTATTTTATCTAACAATAAAATATTATTCTTGATTCAAAGTGATGCGTTTGAAAGCAGTAGCTGTGATGCCTTTAGCTTTCAAAAGGTCTTTAACTTGGAATTTCTCATCCATCAAAGCGGTTTGTTCCATCAATGTTGACTCTTTGTAGAATTTATTCAAACGACCAGCAACGATATTGTCAATCATTTGTTGAGGAACGACGGTTTCTGCAGCCACTTTTGCTTTGATTTCCATGGCACGTTTACCTTGTTCTTCAGTAATCCAACCTTTAGTGATGTTAGAAGCAATGTGGTCTTCTGAGTCAACATGAGCAGGATTGATACCTTCTTTCTTCAAGGCACCTTCTACTTTCTTTTGGATTTGCTCTTGTTTTGTTTTTTCAATTGCAACTTTCTTCTCTGTTTCAATGATTTCTGGATTTACAGAATCACGATCTAGAGCTAATGGGTTCATAGCAGCAACTTGCATAGCTATTTCGTGAATTGTCTCGTAGTCGGCATTTTGTTCTTTGAAAGCGACTAAGGTAGCCAATTTATTACCTGGGTGAACATAAGTGGTAACGGTACCGCCTTCTACGAATTCGTAATAGTCGAGTTCCATTTTTTCGCCAGTAATACCTGAGCGATCTGTTACTAATTCTGAAATTGTGCGTCCGTCAATAGTAGCATTTTTAACTTCGTCAAGGCTTTTTGCGCGCATCTCAATAGCTTTATTAAGAATGGTGCGTGTAAGAGCAATAAAGTCTTCGTTTTTTGCCACGAAGTCTGTCTCACATTTTAAAGCGATGATAGCTGCAAAGCCGTCGGTACCAGCTGCGAGAACGCAACCTTCTGAAGCTTGGCGGTCGCTACGTTTTGCTGCGATAGCTTGACCACGTTTACGAATTAGCTCGATAGCCTTATCCATATCGCCTTCTGATTCTGTAAGAGCTTTCTTACAGTCCATCATACCAGCGCCTGTCATTGTGCGGAGTTTTTGAATCTCTGCGATTGTAACTGCCATAGTTGTGTATGTGTAAAGTTTATATTATCTAATAAAAAAAAGAAAAGCGTTGTTTCACACGTCGAACAATCCGTAGTGCGAGGCAACGCTTTTTTATTGGGGTGCTATGTTAAAACAGGATTGTTATGCTTCTGCTGGTTTTTCTGCAGCCTCAGCTTTTGGCGCTCTGTTTTTCTTAGCACGTGTACGACGTTCCTTTACTTCAGGAGTTTGTTCACCTTCTTTTGGTTCGTCAGCCTTTTCAATTTTACGTTCGTTGATACCCTCGTTGATTGCATCAACCATTTCACCAAGAATCAACTCGATGGCTTTTGTTGAATCATCATTTGAAGGGATAACGAAATCGATGTTGTTAGGATTAGAGTTAGTATCAACGATACCAAATACAGGAATACCTAAACGGATTGCTTCTTCTACAGCAATGTGCTCTTTGAGTACGTCAACAACGAATAAGGCTGCTGGCACACGACTCATGGTGCGAATAGAACCGAGGTTCTTTTCCAATTTAGCACGTTGACGTTCAATTTGGAGTTGTTCGCGTTTTGAAAGTGTTTTGGTTGTACCATTTTCTTTCATCGCGTCGATGCTATCCATTTTTTTCACAGCTTTACGGATGGTGGTGAAGTTGGTGAGCATACCACCTGCCCAACGTTCTGTGATGTAAGGCATGTTTGCTTCGGTAGCTTTGTCAGCAACAACTTGTTTTGCTTGTTTTTTAGTTGCTACGAAAAGGATTGTTCTACCTGATTTTGCAATTTGTTTGATTGCAGCAGCTGCTTCATCGATTTTGGCTACGGTTTTGTGCAAGTCGATGATGTGAATACCGTTGCGTTCTGAGAAGATGTAAGGAGCCATAGCAGGGTTCCATTTGCGCTTCATATGTCCGAAGTGTGCACCTGCTTCAAGGAGTTCCTGAAAATTTGTTTTTGCCATTTTGTTTGGTTGTTTACTTTCTTTTTACTTTTTCTTGTCAAAGCAATTGGTTGGTAGCATACTACATATTTATATTGCAGTATAGTCCAATCAATTTAGATGCTAAACTATATCTTTTATTCGTCTGCCTTTGCCTAAGCAGCAGCGAAAAATGAACACAGATTAACGTTTTGAGAATTGGAAACGACGACGTGCTTTTGGACGACCTGGTTTCTTACGTTCAACCTCACGAGAGTCGCGAGTCATGAAGCCTTCTGCTTTGAGAGCGCTCTTATCTTCTGGGTTGATTTTTACTAATGCACGAGCGATAGCAAGACGAAGAGCTTCTGCTTGTCCTTTGTAACCGCCGCCACAGAGGTTTACTTTGATGTCGTATTTTTCAGCCACGCTAAGTGTGTTTAAAGGCTGACATACTACATACTGCATGATTGATGATGGGAAGTAATCTGCTAATTCGCGACGATTGATGGTAATTTTACCAGTTCCTTCACTAACATAGATGCGAGCAATAGCAGCTTTTCTTCTTCCGATTGCGTTTACTACTTCCATAATGCTTACTTAATGAGGGTTAGATCGATAGTTTTTGGTTGTTGTGCTTCATGTGGGTGTTCTGCACCAGCATAAACATGAAGGTTAGTGATGAGTTTGTCACCAAGTTTGTTTTTTGGGAGCATACCTCTTACCACTTTGTGAATGTAGCGATCCGGACTCTTTCTCATCAATGATTCTGGAGTGTTTTCGCGTTGTCCGCCAGGGTAACCAGTGTGGTGAAGATAGATTCTGTCGGTCCACTTTTTACCTGTGAGACGAATTTTTTCTGCGTTGATGATGATAACGTTGTCACCACAATCAACGTGAGGAGTGAAATTGGGTTTGTATTTGCCGCGGAGCAATTTGGCAACTTTTGATGCCATACGACCGAGCACCATGTCGGTTGCGTCAATCAAAACCCACTCTTTTTGTACCGTTTTTTCGTTGGCAGAAACGGTTTTGTAGCTTAATGTATCCACTGTGTTCTGTTTTTTAGTTTGTTGTTGCTTGTGTCTTTGCGCTAAGGCCGGGCACTACTAAGGGCTAATTCTCAGTAATTTATAATTTCCTTTTACGTCTTGACACTATTAAGGCATGGATAATATTTTTCGGACGGCAAAGATAGTGCTATTTTTTTAATATCAAAAGGGTTGAGGCTATTTTTTTTTCTTCTTTCTCTACAGTACCTCGAAATGCTCTACTCTGCTTTCAGCAAGAAGTAGTTTTTCTTCCCTTTTTGCACTATCACGTATTTACCATTCAAAAGTGAGGAAGAGTCGACTACAGCATCAACGCCCTGCACTTTTTGTTTATTAATGCTAAGTCCATTTGCTTGAATGGTTTTACGTGCTTCTCCTTTCGAAGGCATTACGCTTGTCAACTCAGTAAGCAGGTCGACGACTTTCACACCATCTTTTAACGATTGTACACTGACTGAGAATTGAGGTACACCTTCAAAAGCTGAGAGCAGTGTCTCCTCATCAATTTTCTGAAGTGCTTCTACGGTAGCATTGCCAAATAATATAGCAGAGGCCTCTACTGCAGCTTCGTAGTCTACCTCAGAATGCACCATAATGGTAACGTCCTTTGCCAAACGTTTTTGCAACAAGCGAAGATGAGGCGCCTCGGCATGTTGTTTCAGCAACTCTTCACACTCTTCCTGGGTAATGAATGTGAATATCTTAATATATTTTGCAGCATCTTCATCCGACACATTCAACCAAAATTGATAGAATTTGTAGGGAGAGGTGTAACGACGGTCAAGCCAAATATTTCCACTTTCCGTCTTGCCAAACTTACCGCCATCAGCCTTTGTGATTAACGGACAAGTTACAGCATAAGCCTCATTGCCGGTTGTGCGACGAATCAACTCCGTGCCTGTGGTGATGTTGCCCCATTGATCGCTACCACCAACCTGAAGTTTGCAATTCTTATGCGTATTTAAATAGAGGAAATCGTAACCTTGAATCAACTGATAGGTGAATTCAGTAAAACTCATACCCTCGGAGTATTCACCATTCAAACGTTTTTTCACCGAGTCTTTCGCCATCATATAGTTTACCGTGATGAGTTTACCTATGTTTCTCGAGAAATCGAGGAAGGTCATATCTTTCATCCAATCGTAGTTATTCACCATTTCAGCAGCATTTGGCGCCGTGCTATTGAAGTCGAGAAAATGTTCCAACTGTGCTTTAATGCATTCCTGATTATGACGGAGAGTCTCCTCATTGAGCAAATTACGCTCAACCGATTTGCCTGAAGGGTCACCAATCATGCCAGTAGCACCACCCACCAATGCAATAGGTTTATGGCCGCAACGTTGAAAATGTTTCAGAATCATCACACCGCATAAATGTCCAATATGCAAACTGTCGGCTGTAGGATCGATACCTAAATAGGCTGTCGTCATCTCTTTTGCTAACTGCTCTTCTGTGCCTGGCATCATATTATGCAACATGCCACGCCACTTGAGTTCTTCTATAAAATTCATCTTTGCAAATATATTTTTACCCTCACACTGAGGAGATTTTCAATGAAAGTGCAAAGGTAACACTTTTCCCATAAACAAAAAAAACTCAAATGCGCCAAACTATTTAAACTTTCCCCTCTACCCCAAAAACAACACCAACACGTTATATACATTATATATATAGTATAATTCACTGCTAACTGACAATAGCCAAAACGCCGACAAGCACTAATAACTCACTCTGACAAAATAAATTCCAAAACTATTTGCCAGTTTCAAATATTTACGTTACCTTTGCACCCGCTCTTAATGGGCAAACAAAACAATCATAACAAAAAACTAATTCACACAATGACAAATCATTACGAGACTGCTTTCATTTTAACTCCCGTTTTGTCTGACGACCAGATGAAGGAAGCAGTAGAAAAAATCAAATCGTTCCTCACCAGCAATGGTGCCACGATTGAGAATGAAGAGAATTGGGGAATGAAAACACTCGCCTACCCAATTCAAAAGAAAACCAGTGGTTTCTACGAACTTATCCAATTCGAAGCAGAACCAGCACTGATTAAAGGCCTCGAGACACAATTCCGTCGTGACGAACGCGTAATGCGTTTCCTCACATTCCGTCTCGACAAATACGCTTTAGAGTATGCTAACAAACGCATTGCTAACAAAGGCGCTAAAGCAGAAAAAGTAGAAGAACCAAAACAAGTGGAGGAATAAGACATGGCAAATCAAGAAATTCGCTATTTGACCCCAACCGCAGTAGAAAACAACAAAAAGAAATACTGCCGTTTCAAAAAAATGGGCATCAAATATATTGACTACAAAGACCCAGAGTTCTTGAAAAAATTCTTGAACGAACAAGGTAAAATCCTTCCACGCCGCATCACCGGCACTTCTTTGAAATTCCAACGCAAAGTAGCACAAGCAGTAAAACGTGCACGTCACCTCGCATTGCTACCATACGTAACCGACATGATGAAATAATAAAACGGAGGAGATAACTATGGAAATAATCTTAAAACAAGATGTAGCCAACCTCGGCTATAAAGACGATATCGTTACCGTAAAAAATGGTTACGGCCGCAACTATCTTATTCCTTCCGGAAAAGCCGTTATTGCTAGCCCATCAGCAAAGAAAATGCTTGCTGAAGACCTAAAACAGCGCGCACACAAACTTGCTGCCATCAAAGCAGCTGCCGAAGAACTTGCTACAAAACTCAACCAAGCTGTGGTTAACATCACAACAAAAGTTGACGCTAACGGCACCATCTACGGCTCTGTCAACGCAGCACACGTAGCAGAAGAACTCGGTAAACAAGGTTTTGAAATCGACCGCAAAAACATCGTCATCAAAGAAACCATCAAAACCGCTGGCGAATACAATGCTATCGTAAAACTTCACAAAGAGGTTTCAGCTGACGTGAAAGTAATTGTTGTTGCTGAAGAAGCATAACACTCTCACTCAACAAAAAAATAATGAGATCAACAACTAGTTCGATCTGTAAAATCAAACAAAAACTCAACTAACTTTCCAAGACGTTGAGGACACCCGGGTTTCCTATTAAGTTAGGTTTGGGTGTAAAACGCAAACGATATGGAAATACAAAAAGCCACAAAGTAGGAACTTGCGACAAGATTTCCTCACAAGCTCTGTGGCTCTTTTAAAACGAAACGACAAGACAGAAGCACTTCGTGAGAATGCTGCTTCAACACTCAGAATATAACAAAAAAACAAATCTAACAATAAGAATAACATGTTCGACAACAACAACGACCGCAGTGATGCATTCAACTCGGAAAAAGAAACAGAAAACAACTACGATGCACAACGCACACGACGTCCACGCATCCAAAGCTACGAGAGACACAGTTTCAATCCGAACTTCGACGAAAACAACCATAGAGTAAATCGTTCTAACTTCAATAGCGACTACAACCGCTACGACAACGATAACTATGGCAACAGCTACAACTCCGACTACAACAGCTAC
>JAUNIJ010000041.1 GCA_030523485.1 Bacteroidales bacterium | reverse complement strand
AAATAATTTCACGTGGGAAATTTTAGTTTCGTGCACGCCGAAAATAATTTCACGTGGAGAGTTTTCGTTTCGTACATGCTGAAAAAAAATTGTTGTAAAGAGAGTTCAAACCACAATTACACGTAACAACAAGCATCTCTCCAAACGACTAACCAACAAAAACACAAAGAGATTAGCAGAATGACAAGAAAAAAATGTACCTTTACACCACTAAAACAAGCAAAGATGTATTACGTACAAAAAACAATAGAAGTATCTGCTGCTCATCGTCTTAACCTAAGCTACGAAAGCAAATGCACAGGGCTACATGGTCACAATTGGGAGATTACTATCTATTGCCGAGCCAAAGAACTAAACAAAGACGGCATGGTGTGCGATTTTTCCCACCTAAAGGATTTTATCGTTAGTCACCTCGACCACAAGGTGCTGAACGAAGTGTTCGACTTCAATCCAACAGCCGAAAACATAGCGCGTTGGGTGGTCGACTCTATTCCAGAATGTTATCGTGCCGACGTAAAAGAAAGCAGAAATAATATTGCCAGTTACGAAGCCGACTAAAATGAAGCAATATCACATCAACGAGATTTTCTATTCGCTTCAAGGAGAGGGCTATCACACTGGCCACGCTGCCGTGTTCATTCGTTTCTCTGGATGTAACCTTCGTTGTCGATTTTGCGACACACATCACACCACATTCACTCCTATGACACTTGAGGAAATTTTGCAGCAGGTAGCACGCTACCCCAACGAAGCCATCATAGTGCTCACAGGCGGTGAACCCTCATTGTCTATTGATCAAGCATTTATCGATGCACTCCACCAATGCAATAATGTTCAGCGTTATATTACAATTGAGACTAACGGCACAAGATTATTACCGACAGGCATCGATTGGATAACCCTCTCACCCAAAATAGGTATTGACGGTGGTTGCGATTCGATTACTGACCTTGCTGTTAGGCAATGCGACGAGTTGAAAGTTGTGAATTGCTATCAAGATTTAACGATGTATGACACGATTGTTGCCAAGCATCATTATCTACAACCTTGCGACACCGAAAACGCACACGAACGAACAACAAACTTGCTCGATTGTATCGAAAAAGTCAAACGATGGCCACAATGGAAACTATCGCTTCAAACACACAAACTGATTAATATTCCCTAAACAACAAAAAGCTGGCACAAAGAGTTTTGTACCAGCTTTTTGTTGAAATAGACGTTTCAACAACTATTTTTTTATTCGTTAAGAAGTGCTACGGTATGTGTTGCCACAACAGCAGCCGTCTCAGTACGTAATCTGCTGTCGCCAAGACTAACCGGGATGAACTGATGATTGAACGAGAGATTCACCTCCTCCTCGCTAAAGTCCCCCTCTGGACCAATTAAGATGGTAACTATTTTTTTGGGCATCACTTGTTTAGAAAGCAAGAGTCGCTCGTCTTCGCGACAATGTGCAATAAATCGCTGACCTTCAACCGACATTTTCACGAATTCATGAAATGGTGTAAGTGGGTTTACAACAGGAATTTTACCCTTCAACGACTGTTTTGCTGCCGACACTACAATTTTTTCCAAACGTTCCTGCTTAATAACTTTCCTCTCGGAATACCTGCACAACAATGGAGTGATGGTATCAACACCTATTTCTGTTGCTTTCTCTACAAACCACTCAAATCGGTCGATATTTTTTGTCGGTGCTACTGCCATATGCAGTTGATAAGGATGCGCACCAAAATCCGGATGAGCCTCCAAAAGTGTTACCTCAACTTTTTTAGGATACGGATTGACAATGACGGCATCGTACATGATTCCACAGCCATCGATGATTTGAATCTTGTCTCCTACCGACAGTCGCAACACCTTTATACAATGCAAAGACTCCTCTTCGTTAAGAAAAGGAGTCTTTGCAATGTCTGGCGCAAAAAATAGTGCCATGAAAAAAAACAATTATTGGTTTTGTTGAGCAGCAACAGCAGCTTTTTTACCACTAGCTGTAACTGTTACTTTACCTGCTGTGTTGAGTTGGTCGTTAGTTTTTACTTCAACAGTAGCACCTTTACCAGGAGTAAGGGTTGTTTCGGTGTTACCAGTAGAGATTTTCAAACCTGTTGGTTCTGGACCTTCACTTTTTGTTTTTTCTGTTGTTGTAGTAGTAGTTTTAGCTGATGATGTTGTTTTTTTTGCAGCTGGTTTAGCAGCTGGTTCTTCAACAACTTCTTCAACAATTGGTTCTTCTACAACTACTTCAATTGAATCATTTTCGATTTCTTCTGTTTGCTCAGCGTTTTTGTTGCCACATGAGCAAAGAGCTACTGCAGCAAAGCCGCAGAACAAGAGAGCGATTTTTTTCATAGTTTTTATTTATTAAATTAAGTTATTATATTGTCACACTGACGGTTATCATCAACACAGAGATCATAAACGCCCTTATATGTTTATCACTCTTATTGACCTTGCAAAGGTACGTTTTTTTTCAAAGAAATAAATAGCTATTACACGCAAAAAAACATTACTTTTGTAGTGGTATAATACACAAACAAAACTGTCACGTTAAATAGCTGAAATGAGCATATTTACACGTATAATAATCATACTTCTCCTCCCTATTTTCATCAGTTGCAACCGACAAAATCGGTATGCAAAAGCAAAGCAATTGCTTGATGTTAGTGTACAGATTTCAATAGAGAATCTCGATTCAGCAGCTAATATTATCAAACAATGGCCCAAGCTACCCATACAACAAGCAGTAGAACTTCGAGAAAACTTCTGCTATTATCAGATGGTTTGCGCCGACATGATGGCTTGGGAACTAGAAAGAAAGATTGATAGCATAGCTTTCTCTAGCAATATTAATGGTGTGTTTTTTAGAGAGAAAACCGACTCACTTCTTGACATCTACAGCAAATACGAAATTTATGGCATAAAACTAAATATTTACGAGGGGGAGGTAATGGCAGAAATTATGCCAGATTACGAGGCAGAAGTCTTTCAACGCTATCTGTCAAAATGTGAACAAGAGCTCCAAAAGATTCTTCAAAAAGAAGCAGAGAATCCTTGTGTTATCGACGAGGAAATTGTGGTAGATTACAACATTATTGCTCGACGGTTGCTGAGTTGCGACGTACTCATAGATAAATACGAAAACGACAACCTATTACCAGTTATCGATGGTGAGCGTAAATTCTATCTTTCGTTATTCATGTATGGCACCGACAACACACCAGCCTTTAATTGGGAGACAAACACGTTGCGACCGACCATTAAAAGTGTGCTTGAGAAATATATTTCTAAACACCCTCACGCTCACAGCACAACCGACATTTCAGAATTTCTACACATACTAAAGAAAAGTAATTATAAACGCTCTATCGAGACAGACTTCTTTATCAGTAAAACATTCTCAATAGAGTAGGTAACATTAAAACACTAAAACTATGGCAAATTGGTTTGAATGCAAAGTAAAATTTGAAAAGCTATCGGAACAAGATGGCTCACGCGCAATAACATCAGAAATCTACATGGTTGATGCCGTTAACTTCACAAATGCTGAGGAACGTGTAATCAAAGAAGCTCTTCTTTCAGCTCAAGGAGAGATTAATGTTGACAGCATCAAACATGTAAAAGTCGTGGAGATTTTTCCACACGAAGGAGAAACAAATTATTGGTATCGCTGCAAGGTGAACTACATTATCATAGACGAAGAAAAAGGCGAAGAAAAGAGAACCTCACAAACATGGATGGTTCAAGCCGACAACTTCCGTCAGGCAACAGAACTGCTTTATGTAGAGATTAACAAATCGAATGCCGACATTGAAGTAGTTCAAGTAAGTCAAACGAACATTTTGGACGTACTACCCTACGTTGCTCCAGAAACAACAAACAACAATTAATCATCGCATTTCCATGTTAGCCTCCAATATAAAAGAAATTAGAGCGCACCTACCCAAACACATTCAATTGGTCTGTGTTTCAAAATTTCATCCTGCCGAAATGATAGCTGAGGCATATGCCCTTGGCGAAAGAGATTTCGGAGAAAGCCGCGCACAAGAGCTAACAACAAAAGTGGACGTCTTGCCCAAAGACATCCGTTGGCATTTCATTGGTCCTTTGCAAAGCAACAAAGTGAAATATGTAGTGCCACATGCCTACATGATTCAATCGGTAGAGAGCGAAAAATTGCTTGTAGAAATAGAGAAACAAGCGAGCAAACACCAAAAGATTCAAAAAGTACTGCTCGAAATACACATTGCACAAGAAACCACCAAACATGGTTTCTCAGAAGAAGAGGTCACACAATTTTTTAAAGAGAAACAGTGGGAACATTACCCACACGTTGAAATCTGTGGTCTCATGGGCATTGCTACACTGACAGACGACTCCGAAAACACAAAAAAAGAGTTTGCCAAGATTCACAACATATTCGACAACATCAAGAAAAGCACGCCGTTAGACTCATTCACGGAATTATCGATAGGCATGTCGAACGACTATTCATTAGCTATTGATGAAGGCGCCACCATCGTTCGCATTGGAAGCGCTATCTTTGGACAACGTGATTACTCAAAATAACAACAAACAATGAAAAACAGAGCATTTCTCCTTACCATATTTTTATTTCTATTAAGTATCGTTGTACAAGCTTCGCCTAACACGCTTTATGAGAGCTACATCCAACAATATGCACCCTTAGCCGCCATACAACAAGTAAAGTACGGCATACCTGCAAGCATTACACTGGCACAAGGATTAATAGAATCTGGTGCAGGCACAAGCGATTTAGCCGAAGGATGTAAAAATCACTTTGGCATCAAATGTGGAAGCAATTGGAATGGCGACACAAAATACAAAGATGACGATCGACAACAAGAATGTTTCCGATGCTATAAGAGCGTTGGTCAAAGTTATGAAGACCATTCACTTTTCCTAAAAAATGGTAGTCGATACGCTTTTTTATTCGATTATCCCGTCACAAAATACAAAGCATGGGCATATGGGCTTTCGCGTGCAGGATATGCCACCGATCCCTACTACGCAGAAAAACTAATAAAAATTATAGAAACCTATGATCTGGCAAAATATGCTGAAGAGCCAGAGAAATATATCAGCGAAGTCAAAGAATACACAGTAGGAGATAAGAAATCAGGCAATAAGCAAAAACGCAACAAAGAAGAAAGCACCTCAACAAGCACAACGGGTCTCTATAAATATGTCTCTGTCAACAATATTGAAGCTGTTCTCGTGAACCAAAACATCACTGTTCATGAATTAGCAAACATACTTTCACTTCAACAATCAACACTGATACGTTGCAACGACTACCCGAACAAAGACTTTACAATTCATGCTGGCGACTATGTTTTCTTGCATTCAAAAAGAAACATTGCTGCTCCAGCTTACACAAAACATATCGTAAAGCAAGGGGAATCAATGCACTCAATCTCTCAAAAATACGGCATCAAACTTGCTTCATTATATAAGATGAATAAATTGGAGAAAGACATAGAAGCGAGAGTAGGCATGGAACTTCGACTCAGATAATAATGACGCATACAAAAAGACGACATACATTATATATATATACAGCACTACTATTGTTCTGTTTATCATGTACGGCTAAAATACAGGGACAACCATTTGACCCGAGTACGGCAGTACAAGCGAGTCGTCTTTCTAAAGAGAGTAAATTCTACTTAGTCAATTGTGAACCTGGCGAAATCATCTACGAGCGATTTGGTCATTCCGGCATTCGTTTGGTCGACCCCAATTTAATGATTGACGTCGTATATCATTATGGAGTATTCGACTACCTGCAACCACACTTTGTAGCTCGATTTGTAAGTGGTGTTACCGATTACAGCATTGGCTGTTGGCCGTGGGAACTTTTTCTCTACGATTATCACGACCGGCACTCCTCTGTAATTATACAAGAGTTGAATCTTACCGACGAAGAAAAGAATCGTCTTTTTCATGCATTAGAAGAGAACAACAAGCCTGAAAACCGACTATATCGCTATAACTTTGTGTACGACAACTGTGCCACGCGCCCATTTAATATGGTCATGAAAACATTGAACAAACAAATCGTAGTTGCACCAAACACCGACACAATCAATGGTATCGAAATAATCGAAAACATCAGAAACACAGAAGGACAAACACCAACACACACGCACAACGGAGAAATTGCCACATTCAGAAATGTGATTGAAGAACATCTTGGAAGCAACACTTGGTGGAAATTTGCCATAGATATTGTATTAGGTAAAGAAGCAGACCAACAAATCGGATGGCAACAACTTTTAGCATTTCCAAAACACCAAAGCGAGATTCTTAGTCAGATAAACATTATCGATAGCTCAACATCAGAGTCAAAACCATTAGTAAAGAGCACAACAGAAGCCCTTTCCTATCCACCTGTAGCATTACCAAACAACGGAATCTTTAATCCTATTGCAATCTGTGCGTTATGGTTAATATTTGTTGTTACCATCACACTATATGAATGGAGAAAAAGAACCTACCACATATGGTTAGACATAGCACAATTACTATTTTTTGGATTCTTTGGTTGCATCATCTTTTATCTGATGTTTTTCTCTTATCACCCGTTAGTAGAAAGCAACTATAATCTGCTGTGGCTTAACCCACTTCAAATACTCTTTGCCTTTATTATTTGTAAACGCAGTTGGCGTAAGAAATCCATCATTTATATGTGGTTCAACATTGTTACTGTCACCATCGGCATTTTCTTTTGGGCATTCGGACCTCAAGTCATGCATCCCGCATTCCTTTTATTAATGATTGCGATGATGATTCGTTCACTCTATTTCACCATTTACCACACCAAACAATCATGAAACACATTATACTCTCCATATTACTCCTCATTGTCTTTGTTTTACCAACAAAAGCACAAAACACATCACAAACAGAGAAGCCCAAATTAGCAGTCATCATATGTGTCGACGGATTACAAGGCGAGCATCTCTCTTTAATGTGGAACAGTTTTTCAAACAAAGGATTTAAACGAATTGCATCACAATCACGATATTACCCTAATGTCGTATGCAACTATATTGCATCGGGAACCACAAGTGACTACGCCTCACTTATGACAGCAACCGTACCATTCTATCACGGCATCACGGGCGACAAAATTTATGATGAAAACGAAGAACAAATCATATCGATTGTTTATGACACCGATTACGAAAGTATAGCAGGTAAAAGTATTGCTTGCGCTGATCGACTTCAGGCAATGACTATTACAGATGCGCTCAAAGCAGCATCGCCACAGTCGCACATCGATGCCATTGCATTAACCCCAGAATGCGCAGTAATGTTAGGTGGTCATGCCGCAAACAATGTTGTTTGGATTGATAATAATGGTAAAATAGCCACATCAACCTACTACAACACCAGCCTACCCTTTTGGGCAACCAAAATGAACAATAGCGGAATTGTCACAAGCTACACACAAAGCGAATGGAAACCAATGTACGCCATCAACACCTATCGTTTTCAACCTAAAAACAGCAAAACCTTCGATGGCATCTTCTATAAACCACAAACAAAAACCAACATTGAAACACGCATCAAAGCTTTCAGACAAACACCCTACTGCAACACCTTAATAAAAGACCTCGCAATCAACGCACTCAAAGAAGACAAACTCGGCAAAGGCATTCAAACCGACATGCTATGTCTACAATTCACAGCCACGGTAGTTGGACATAGCATCGGTGAATTCAACACCGCAGAACGTGAAGATTTATATTTGAAACTCGACAAAGACCTTGAACTATTGCTTAATGCCATCGACCTACAAGTAGGACTTGAACACACCGTCATACTTCTAACAGGCACACAAGCAGATACCTACTCCTCGGAAACACTTCAACAACTGCGCATCTCTGCTGGCACATTTCAAACCGACAAAACAATGGTACTACTTAATGGATACCTCATGTCGAAACATGGTGATGGAAGATGGATAGAAGGATGTCACGCACAACACATCACTTTAAATAAATCATTAATAGAAGGTAAAGGTTACAGCATTGCTAAATTTCGTGAAGAAACTGCTGACTTTCTAACAGAATTTGACGGCATCTCATCAGCCTACACTGCAGAACAAATACTACGTGCATCAGGAAAAGACGATGACATACTCACCCTTTTACACAACAGCTATTACAAGAAAAGAAGCGGCGATGTCGTCTTCACACTTCTACCCGGATGGTGTGTAAAAGACAAAGAAGGAGAACAAGTTGGTTTCCAAGGTTCCTCGCCACGACGCTTAGCTGTTTATCTCGGCGGATGCGGCATTGCACCCCAAACTCAAAACGAGAAAGTACTACTCACCGACTTCATCCCGACCCTATGTAAGATGTTGCAAATACCACTACCTAATGCAACGTTTTCTCAAGGACTTACCTGGTAATCAAACATTAATACAGACATCAAATGCCACAAGATAATCCCTTTATCATCAACGACAGAATACACCTTCTTCCCGACGCCGTCGCCAACCAAATAGCTGCCGGTGAAGTTGTAGTTGGCCCCTATTCTGTTGTAAAGGAATTAATGGAAAACGCCATTGATGCAGGAGCATCGCATGTCACCATTGTCATCAAAGGTGCAGGTCGCACATCCATTCAAGTCATCGACGATGGTTGCGGCATGAGTCCGAGCGACGCACTAATGTCGCTTCAACGACATGCCACATCAAAAATCAGCAAAGCAGAAGACCTCTTCACCCTATCCACTATGGGATTTCGTGGCGAAGCATTGCCATCTATCGTTTCAGTCTCATGCGTTGAGATAAAGACACGCACAGCCCAACAAGAAATGGGCACTCTTTTAGAAGTCGATGGTTCAAAGATTTCAAAAAACGAAGAAATAGCAACACCTGTTGGCACAAGTATCACCGTAAAAAACCTATTTTACAACGTACCAGCAAGACGAAAATTTCTAAAATCCGACGAGACAGAAACCCGCAAAATCATCACAGAATTTCAACGTGTAGCACTAGCAACACCCAACGTTGCATTCTCACTCTACAACGGTGCTACACTCATATACGACCTTCCAACATCCAATCTCAAACAACGCATCGTCAACATCTTTGGGAAAAAGATAAAACACTATGAAGACGTGCTTGTACCATTAGGCATAAAAAACGGCATTGTCAACATCACAGGTTTCACTGGAACACCCGAATCGAGCATAAAAAACGCCAACCAAATGTTTTTTGTCAACGGTCGATTCATGCGCCATCCTTATTTTCATAAAGCAGTGATGCAAGCCTACGAAAAAATGCTACCACCAGACACTGCACCACACTACTTCATCTACTTTGACGTCAACCCACACGACATTGACATCAATGTTCACCCAACCAAAACAGAAATTAAATTCGAAAACGAACGTGAAATCTGGCAAATTCTAATGGCTTGCATCAGAGAAGCATTAGGAAAATTCAACATTGCCCCAACACTGATTTTCGACAATCAACAACTCATCGATATACCTGTGGCCAACGGCAACAAAACTCCCACAATGCCAACACCACATTTCGACAAAAACTACAACCCATTTAACTCGTCGACAAGAAACAGCAACAACTATCAACGCACCTCAACGCCACAACAGTGGCAGATGCTCTATGAGTCGAAAAAGAAAGAAGAACTCAAGCCCTACGATATCAACCCCACAATTCACAACCAAGAGCCTCACACCAACCAACAACCCGCACTCTTTGAAAAAAGGCAAACAGAATCGTATGGCAACCTCTTCCTATTTAAAAATCGTTACCTCATCACCGCATTAGAAACCGAGATGATGATTATCGACTGTCGACGAGCACTCGAAAGAATACTGTACGACGAACTGCTCTTACAACTACAACAGCAGCAATGTATCTCACAACAAATTCTCTTCCCTGAAGTGTGGGAACTGACACCAGAAATGATGCCAATCTACGAAAGCATTAAAGACGACCTAAAAGCACTCGGATTCCAACTATCGCCAATCGCTGCTTGCGCATTCAGCATCAACGGAATACCCGCTACACTAACTTCGGTGCCACAAATACCACAAGTGCTCAACAAACTACTACAGATAGCAAAAGAAGAGCAAAAGAACCTAAAAAAAGAGTTATACGAACCCATCGTCATTGAACTTGCCTCTACACAATCGACACACGTTAAAATCGGAGAATCGCAAGAAGAACTGAGGCAAATCATCAAACAACTCTTTGCTACAACAATGCCGAACATCTCACCCAAAGGACACAAAATCATCACAACGATTTCCGAACGCGAAATCAACGGATGGTTCGATTAACACACAACAAACAACACAGAAACAACAAATACATTATTTATTATGCAAGAACAAGAAGAACAAAAAAAGGGACTACCAGAAAACGCCAATCGAGAACTTCGAGACGGAGAAGAATATATTCCCGTAATGAGCCCCGACAAGGTCTATCCTGAAGTCAACGTACGCTCTGTTTCTCTTGGTGTACTCATGGCAGTACTATTTTCAGCGGCAGCAGCCTACCTCGGCCTTAAGGTAGGTCAAGTGTTTGAAGCCGCCATCCCGATTGCTATCATTGCTGTCGGACTTAGCTCTGCTTCAAAACGCAAGAACGCACTCGGCGAAAACGTCATCATTCAATCCATTGGTGCCAGCAGCGGTGTCATCGTAGCAGGTGCCATCTTCACCCTTCCGGCATTGTACATCCTGCAAGCCAAATACCCTGACATTACCGTCAGTTTCATGCAAGTATTCCTAAGCTCATTGCTCGGTGGAATACTAGGCATTTTATTCCTCATACCATTCAGAAAATACTTCGTTTCTGACATGCACGGCAAATATCCTTTCCCAGAAGCCACAGCAACAACACAAGTATTGATTTCTGGCGAAAAAGGAGGAAGTGGAGCCAAACCTCTGTTGCTAGCAGGTGTAGTAGGTGGTCTGTACGACTTTGTTGTTGCCACTTTTGGTGCATGGGCAGAGACCTTCACCTCCAGAGTATTGCCATTTGGACAAACCCTCTATGAGAAAGCAAAACTAATTTGTAGCGTCAACGTCGGAGCTGCAGTACTCGGTTTAGGCTACATCATCGGCTTTAAATACGCAGCCATCATATGCATCGGCTCTGGTTTGGTGTGGTTCGTTCTTGTGCCACTGCTCCCACTGCTCGGCACCGAAGGACTCATGGCCATTAACCCCATGTTCGACGGCTCCGTAGCTGTCGACGCCATGACCGCAGAAGAGATCTTCAAAACCTTTGCACGCCACATTGGCATCGGCGGCATTGCTATGGCAGGCATCATTGGTATCGTAAAATCGTGGCCAATCATTAAAAGCGCCGTTGGACTAGCAGCCAACGAGATGAAAGGAGGCAAAAAGAGTCAAGGAGAGGTGAAACGTACGCAACGCGACCTCTCAATGAAAATCGTTATCATTGGCATTGCCATCACCCTATTAGTCACCTTCCTATTTTTCGCTTTTGGTGGCGTAGTAGAAAACATATGGCACGCTGTTGTTGGCATCTTAATCGTAGCCGTCATCAGCTTCCTATTCACCACCGTTGCTGCCAACGCCATTGCCATTGTCGGTAGCAACCCAGTGTCAGGCATGACATTGATGACTCTCATCCTCTCGTCAGTTGTCATGGTAGCAGTCGGTTTGAAAGGAGTATCTGGCATGGTAGCAGCAGCCATTATCGGCGGCGTAGTTTGCACAGCATTAAGCATGGCAGGTGGCTTCATCACCGACTTGAAAGTAGGCTACTGGTTGGGCACCACACCAGCAAAACAACAAACTTGGAAATTCCTCGGCACACTCGTTTCCGCTGCTACCGTTGGCGGTGTAATGATAATATTGAACAAGACCTATGGCTTCACAGGCGACAACTCCTTAGTAGCACCACAAGCCAACGCCATGGCTGCCGTCATCGACCCTCTGATGTCGGGTGCCGGAGCACCTTGGCTACTCTATGGCATTGGTGCCGCTATTGCCCTCATACTCACATTCTGCAAAGTGCCAGCACTTCCTTTTGCATTAGGTATGTTCATACCACTCAACCTCAACCTTCCTTTGTTGATTGGTGGTGCCGTTGCATGGTTCGTAAAGAGTCGGTCGAAAGACGAAGCACTGAACGCAGCACGTGCAGAAAAAGGCACACTCATCGCCTCTGGTTTCATCGCAGGCGGAGCACTAATGGGCGTAGTCAGTGCAGCACTAAAATTCTGCGGCATAGAAGCCTACCAAGCAACATGGGCACAATCAAATGGTGCACAATGGCTTGCTTTAGGCATGTACATCCTACTCATCGGATACTTTATTTGGGACAGCCTCAGAGCAAAAAAAGAAGCATAAACAACCAAAGAGGCCCGGAAATTCCGAGCCTCTTTTCTTCTATACCGACAACCGACAACGAATCACACAACACACCACATGTACACCCAATCACTATTCAACTATCACCGACGCAACACCTCTATTACTAAAGTAGGCGACTGCATCATCGGCGGACAGCATCACATCGTGTTACAATCGATGGGCAACACCGACACCAACGACACACTGGCATCGGCAGCCCAAGCCCACCGAATCTATCAAGCTGGCGGAGAAATAGTCAGATTCACCACACAAGGTAAAAAAGAAGCACAAAACATAGCCATCATACGTCAAACACTGCACGACCAATACCACTGCGACGTGCCATTGGTAGCTGACGTACATTTCAATGCCTCAGTAGCAGAAACCGCTGCTGAAACTGCGGCTAAAGTACGCATCAATCCTGGCAACTTCGTAACACCACAGGGCACCAGTAGCCACTACACTACCGCTCAAGAAAAGAAAGAGGAAGAGATGATAGCAACAGCATTACATCGTGTGATTGAACAATGCAAAAACAAACATGTTGCCCTACGCATTGGTGTAAACCACGGCTCACTATCGCCACGCATGATGTTCAAACACGGCGACACCCCCATGGGACTAGTCATGTCGTGCATCGAATTTCTTGAACTCTGTCAAAACGAAGACTTCCACAACATCGTACTCTCCGTCAAAGCCTCCAACGTTGTCATCATGGTAGAAACCGTTCGACTACTCGTAGAAGAAATGAACAAACGTGAAATGTTCTACCCCCTCCACCTTGGTGTAACAGAAGCTGGCGACGGCGAAGATGGCCGCGTAAAATCAGCCGTTGGCATCGGTTCGTTGCTCGTCGACGGCATCGGCGACACCATACGCGTATCGCTTAGCGAAAGCCCCGAAAACGAAATTCCCGTAGCCAAACAAATCGCCAACTACACACAACAACTCACGGGCATACAACACATCGATGAAACCATCAACAAACAATTCAACCCATTTGTTTACCACAAACGAGAAAGCATAGAAATCGATGGCATCGGAGGAAACAACGCACCCATCGTAATCAGCCAAACAACCAACGAGAAAGCAGACCTCACACTCGACAACATCAAACACCTACCACGTATACAATATGCCGAACTAACACCAACATTCATTGAAAAACTAAAAACACACCCTACAGCCATCATACTCTACAGCAAGAGTCAACACCCGATTGGCGAAATGAGAGCATGTTTTCACCGACTCATGAATGAAGGGGTAAACGTACCGGTAATCATCGAACGCACCTACGACCTACCTTACAAAGACCTACAAATCGTAGCTGCCATAGAACTTGGCGCACTTTTCATCGACGGTTTTGGCAACGGCATCATCCTTAAGTCGACACAAACAACCGACGAACAATGTACAGAACTTGCACTGTCGATTCTACAAGCCACACGTTCACGAATGAGTAAAGTGGAATACATCGCTTGCCCAAGCTGCGGACGCACAATGTTTGACCTCACCACCACACTACAACAAATAAAACAAGCCACAGCTCACCTAAAAGCCATAAAAATTGGTGTCATGGGATGCATCGTCAACGGACCAGGAGAAATGGCAGACGCTGACTACGGCTATGTTGGAGCAGGAAGAGGCAAAATTTCGCTGTACAAAAAACAACAATGCATCGAAAAAAACATTCCCGAAGAACAAGCCGTTCAAAAACTCATCGAACTACTCAAAAAAGACGGCATTCAATAAACCCGTGCCCATCAAAAAACAACACATAACAACACACATCACCCCGAAGTACGCCACACACTTC
>JAUNIJ010000040.1 GCA_030523485.1 Bacteroidales bacterium | reverse complement strand
CGCAAACCATTTCGTTTATCGCCACAATAATTTCTTGTCAGCGCAAATCATTTCGTTACACCCCACAAGAAATTATTTTTGGTATAAACAAAAGTCTAATAAAACATAAAACATTCATATCTAACAAATTGCAAATATAGTAGACAGTAGGTAAATAAAAATTTTCTCCACTTTGCAACGAACTGCGACGTCAAAGCGTCATAGAGATAAAAGCAATAGACATGAAACAAAAACTCAGTTATATTCTCATAGGTGTTATGGCATTAGCCACACTCACCTCATGCATTAACAACGACCATACTCCATCTTCCATCAACCTCTCGTTTGCCATCGGCGAACTGCGTGCCAATAGTCTCGGAGACGGCTACCTTATGATGGACGACAGCACAACGATGGGTATTTCACCATCGATACAAATCAGCGATTCCATTGCCAACCATCGTTACTACATCGAAGGTTACCTTTGCGACGACAACCACTCGTTCCCGGGCTACGACCTCACGATGGATGCTACAGTGTTGCTTCCTGTGGCCATCGACACCATATTAGAAGTAAACACAAACGAACAACAAACCAACGTAGGCATCGACAAATACAACATCAACACTAACGGCATATTTATCACCGGACGCTACATCAACGTGTTTATGTATGTGCCAGCCAGCGGCAACGTAAAACACCGCATCTCATTAATTCACAACACACTGTCGCCAATCATCAACGACAAGAACGACACCATTTACCTTGAGCTATGCCACAATGCCAACAACGATATGGCACAACAAGACTACCGCTCTATATTGTCGTTCGACATTCAAAACTACATCAACCAACACCCAGACCACTTGGTGTTTGGCATTTGGCACTACAGCAACTCCGTTGACGCACCTAAAGAGTTGAAATACTACAACGTATACAACAACTAGGTCGAGATACACAACACTGAAATAAATCTAACTCATTATATACTATACTTTTTTGGAGCAAGGTGAGGTTTTCGTGAGAAAACCTCACTTTCTTTATGCCACAAACCATTCAAATGAGTAAAAATAATCGTACCTTTGCAAATTAACACGGCAAAAGAGAAACAGACATGGAGAAACAAAAACGTGTAGCAATATTTGCCTCAGGCAGTGGCACCAACTTCGAAGCCCTGGCAACACTCGCCGAACAAGGCCAACTACCCATCAAAGTGGTGCTGATGGTGTGCGACCAACCACAAGCCTACGTGATAGAACGTGCCAAACAACACAACATAGAGGCCTTAGTGTTATCGCCCAAAACATTTACCAACAAAGCAGCCTACGAACAAACCATCGTCGACAAACTGCAGAGTCTACAAGTCGATTTCATCTGCCTTGCTGGTTACATGCGCATCGTGAGCGACACACTACTCAACGCCTTTCCACAACGCATCATCAACATTCACCCAGCACTCCTCCCTTCATTCAAAGGAGCACATGCCATCGACGATGCCTTCAACTTCGGCGTTAAAGTGTTCGGCGTCACCGTTCACATCATCGACCAAACAGTTGACGGAGGCACCATTCTCGCACAACGCGGATTCGAATACCACGGTACCTCACGCGACGAAGTAGAAGCCAAGATTCACGAAATAGAACACGTACTGTACGGCGAAGCAGTAACACTCTTCTGCCAAACACTCGACAAACAATAAACACAACAACATACATTATAATAATAGTATATGAGAGCATTATTTAGCGTAAGCGACAAGACTGGCGTAGTAGATTTTGCCACCAACCTCAAACAACTCGGTTGGGACATCATAGCCACAGGCGGAACAATGAAACTGTTGCGCGATGCAGGCCTCGAAGTAATCAACATCAGCGACGTAACTGGTTTCCCAGAAATCTGCGACGGCCGCGTCAAAACACTTCACCCCAAAGTACACGGTGGCTTGTTGGCACGCCGCGACGAACCTTCGCATCTACAAGCACTCAAAGAAAACAACATCGAATTCATCGATATGGTGTGCGTCAACCTCTACCCCTTCCGCGAAACCATTGCAAAGCCCGATGTAACGATGGAAAATGCCATCGAACACATCGACATAGGTGGTCCGTCGATGCTCCGTAGCGCAGCAAAAAACTATCGCGACGTCACCGTTGTATGTAACCCCAACAACTACAATAGAATCATCGAAGAAATCAAACAACACGGCAACACCACCATCGAGACACGTCTTCAACTGAGTGCAGAGGCCTACACGCACACAGCTGAATACGACATGTGTATCGCCACATTTATGAGAGAAAAAGCCGGACTGAACGAGAAACTCTTTATGGCTTACGACCTGGTACAAAGCCTTCGCTATGGCGAAAACCCACACCAAGCCGCCAAATTCTATCGCAGTGCCGAGCCTCGCCCATACTCTCTCGCATTCGGCAAACAACTGCAAGGCAAAGAGCTTAGCTACAATAATATTCAAGACGCTAACGCGGCGCTCGAACTCACACGCGAATTCACCGAACCATTCTGCGTCGGGCTCAAACACATGAACCCATGTGGTGCAGCCATCGGCGCTACCATCGAAGAAGCATGGCAGAAAGCCTACGAAGCCGATAAGGTAAGTATCTACGGTGGAATTGTGGCAGTGAATCGCCCCGTAACGAAAGAACTGGCAGAAGCTCTGAAACCTATTTTCCTTGAAATCGTCATCGCACCAGCCTTCGACAACGAAGCACTCGAAATACTCGAGAAAAAGAAAAACCTACGCCTCATGGTAGTAGACATGCAACCTGAGACACAATCGTTGAAACGCTATGTGAGCGTCACCGGAGGCATGTTGGCACAAGACGCTGATCAAAAAATGGCAACATTAAACCTTGACATGTGCGTAACAGAAAAACGCCCGAACGAAGCCGCGCTAACCGACATGGCATTTGGTCTGCGTATCGTGAAACACGTGAAATCGAATGCCATCGTAGTAGTGAAAAACGGCATGACACTCGGTGTTGGCGCAGGGCAGATGAACCGTGTAGGCGCTGCTGAAATAGCTCTAAAACAAGCAAAAGCCAATGGCTACACCGAAGGATTGGTGCTCGCATCCGATGCCTTCTTCCCATTCGACGACACCGTGACACTTGCCAATCAATACGGTGTGACCGACATTGTACAACCTGGCGGTAGCATCCACGATGAAGACTCGGTGAAGAAAGCTAACGAACTCGGCATAACGATGCTCTTCAGCGGCATGCGACATTTCAAACACTAAGAAAAAAATGGCAGGAGCAAAGAACGTTACCATCCACTGCCCAAAATGTCAGGCAATGGGAACATTTGAAGTTTGGACGTTAATTGACGTCACACAACACCCAGAACTACGTCAAAAAGTTTTGGATGGTAGCTTGTTCCATTTCCACTGCGAACACTGCAACGGAGATTTTATCATACCCAACCCTACGCTCTACCACGACAAAAATCACAACTTCATGCTATGGCTGAACAATGGCAAAGATGGGCAAATACCAGAATTCTCCATGACAGGCAACCCAGCATTCGACAACTATCGTTGTAGAACCGTGGAGACACTCGACGAGATGAATGAGAAAATATTCATTTTCGAAGCAGGACTCAACGACGTAGTAGTGGAAATCATAAAGCACGAACTCCGCAGTGGTAGCTTCGACAACCCCGAACAAGGGCTCATACTCTCGAACGGAGAATACTATTTTCACGAACAAACCAACAACGGACTGACATTTGAGAAAATAGAAAACGGCACAGCCACACAAAACTATGTTGTACCCACCAATCTCTACAATGCTTTCGTTCGCACTGTCAAAGCACAAAACACCCTCGACCTTCCGCTAAAATTCTACCACATCGACAACAATTGGATAAAGCAACATTTTAAATAAATGTCACAAGCAACATCCGCAAAAAAACATCATACAAAATTTTGTCAGTCAAAAAAATATACGTTACTTTGCAAACGCAACAAACAAATAAATTTTAAGCACTATAACAAACTTAAACAAACAAACTTATGAAAAAATTCTTAGGCGCAATGGCACTCGTTGTCGTATTAGGATGTGGCTTCACATCATGTAACGATGAAGGTTGTTACATCGTAACAACAAAAACAGAAGTATTGGGTCAAACCATCGAAACAAAAACTTATTTCTATGGCAACAAAGAAGATCTCAACTACTTCATCGACAAAGCAAAAGAAGCATCAGGCGTTAAGAGCGTAACAAAGAAAAAAGTAAACAAAGCAGCCAGCGACTGCGTAGGTCTTGCAAACTAATTAACAGAACATAAACCTACATAAGGGTTGCCGAGAAATCGACAACCCTTTCTTTATCACCACACAACAAAAACAAGAAAAAAAACAGCATCGGAACAGCAAAAAACAACGAAAGAAAACGTACCTTTGCAATATGCAAACAATAGCTCAACATATCGAACGACTGCTTCGCGAACAAGAATGCGTAATCGTAACAGGATTAGGCGGTTTCGTTGTTCAACACCTCTCATCACGCATTGTTGACGGCATGATATATCCCCCCATGTCGGAAATTGGATTCAACGATTTGCTGACACATGAAGATGGTCTGTTGGCACAATCGCTAATGCAGGAACGCGACATCAGTTTTGTTGAAGCCACCACACTAATTGCTGCCGAAGTAAGAAAAATAAAAGAGACACTTAACAACAACGGATTATATCTCTTAGGCACCATTGGCACCTTCAAACACAATGCAGCAGGTCAAATAGAATTCGTGCCAGGCAAAGCAAAATTCCTACCAGAAAATCTCGGATTAGCCCCCATCGCCTTGCCACAACTAGCGCCAACAACAAACACCGAACAAAAAGAAAAAAGCAACGTCATACATTTCTATTTACCCAAGACACTGCTCAGAAACGCAGCCATCGTCACTTTAGTGTTACTGCTCTCATTCCTATCGCCTTACAAAAAGAGCGACACACAATTTGCCAGTCTCTGGACTCCTACTTGGGAATGCGACACCATGCGTGCCACACACTTCAATATCAACACCGAAGAAACATTGACACTAGAAAACAACCAAACTGCAATTGAAACAACGGCAAACGAACAAACCATTGCCAAGAAAATAAAAAAAGCACACATCATCATTGCCAGTTTACCCTCACGCGAATCAGCGCAACGATACATCAACAACCTACAACTACAAACAGGCGACGAACCCGAAATACTGGAAGCTAATGGTGGCACAGCATTTCGCGTAGCCATCAGAAACTACACATCAGCAGCCGACGCTACACAAGAATTAGATGCCATACATCAACGCGACGGCATGCACAAAGCATGGGTCTTAGGACAATAACATACACACAACATACTCTCACAACAAACTCAATCGAACAGACCTTCGATTGAGTTTTTTTATTTCCCGCAACACTTGCTAAGTTTACAAAATAGACTTATATTTGTACAAAATTTGACAGAGAGGTCAGACCAACATATCTACCTGTCTATCACATTTATAATTCTATTATCTACTATTATTTACACCAACATCCGTTCGAAAAAACAACGATAAGATGTTACAAGTTGCATAATCATGGCAGACGATAAAAAAATCATCTTCTCGATGGTAAATGTCAGCAAGACATTTCCACCACACAAACAAGTACTAAAGAACATCTACTTATCATTTTTCTATGGTGCGAAAATCGGCATCATCGGTTTAAATGGTACCGGTAAATCAACCTTGATGAAAATCATCGCAGGCGTAGAAAAATCATACGAGGGAGAAGTGGTATTTTCACCAGGTTACTCCGTAGGCTATTTGGAACAAGAACCAAAATTCGACGAAGAAAAAACCGTTATCGAAGTCGTTCGCGAAGGCATGGCACCAATCGTTGCGTTGCTGAAAGAATTCGATGAAGTGAATGAAAAATTTGCTGACCCTGATGCCGATTTCGACAAACTTCTGGCACGTCAAACTGAGCTACAAGAACTACTCGACCAACACGACGCATGGAACCTCGACAACAAACTCGAACGCGCCATGACCGCACTACGTTGCCCCGACGAAAATGCCGTAATGAAAAACCTCTCAGGTGGCGAACGTCGTCGTGTAGCATTGTGCCGACTCCTACTCCAAGAACCCGACATTTTATTGCTCGATGAGCCAACCAACCACCTCGACGCAGAAAGCATCGATTGGTTGGAACAACACCTACAACAATACGCAGGCACTGTGATAGCCATCACCCACGACCGCTACTTCCTCGACCATGTAGCTGGTTGGATTCTTGAACTTGACAGAGGCGAAGGCATTCCTTGGAAAGGCAACTACAGCGGATGGTTGGAGCAGAAAACACAACGCATGGCTATGGAAGAGAAACAAGCCAGCAAACGTCGCAAAACATTGGAGCGCGAGTTAGAGTGGGTACGTATGGCACCATCAGCCCGACACGCCAAAGGAAAAGCTCGTCTGAACGCCTACGACGCACTGCTCAATGAAGACCAAAAAGCACGTGAAGAAAAATTGGAAATTTTTATTCCTAACGGCCCACGCCTTGGCAACAAAGTAATCAATGCCATCGACGTAGCAAAAGCCTTCGGCGATAAACTACTCTTCGAAAACATGAACTTTACCCTACCCCCTAATGGCATTGTCGGTATCATTGGCCCTAACGGCGCAGGCAAAACCACTCTTTTCCGCATGATTATGGGCATGGAAAGTGTCGACAAAGGCACTTTCGAAGTAGGCGAAACCGTAAAAGTAGGTTATGTCGACCAAATGCATAAAGACATCGATCCCGAGAAAACCATCTTCCAAGTAGTAAGCGGTGGCACAGAATTTATTCGCGTTGGCGGACGCGAAATCAGTGCACGCGCCTATCTCTCACGCTTCAACTTCACCGGTGCTGACCAAGAGAAACTTTGCGGCATGCTCTCAGGTGGTGAACGTAACCGCCTACATTTAGCACTCACCCTGAAAAGCGAAGCTAACGTGCTACTACTCGACGAGCCTACCAACGACATCGATGTCAACACGTTGCGTGCGTTAGAAGAAGGCTTAGTGAACTTTGCCGGCTGTGCAGTAGTCATCAGTCACGACCGTTGGTTCCTCGACCGTATCTGCACCCACATTCTCGCTTACGAAGGCGACTCACAAGTATTCTTCTTTGAAGGCTCTTACAGCGAATACGAAGAAAATAAACGCATGCGACTTGGCGACGAAGAACCAAAGAAAATCAGATACCGCAAGTTGGTAGATTAAACACGAACAACACAACAAAAACAACATAAGTAACAACCAATGAAACAAGCAGAAAATTGTAAGAGCGTAGTGATTCGTTTCTGTGGCGACTCCGGCGACGGCATGCAGCTAACAGGCACACTATTCTCCAATCTGTCAGCAATTTTGGGCAATGAGATTGCAACATTCCCCGACTACCCTGCTGAGATTCGCGCACCACAAGGCACCCTTGGCGGTGTGTCTGGTTTCCAAGTTCACGTTGGAACAGGCATTCACACCCCAGGCGACGAAGCCGACGTATTGGTAGCAATGAATCCAGCTGCACTCAAAGTCAATGCCAAAGTATTGAAACCGATGAGTGTACTCATCTTCGACACCGACTCATTCGGCGAAAAAGAGATGGAAAAAGCAGGCTACACCACCGACAATCCATTCACAGAACTCGGCATATCAGAAACAGTACAACTAGTACCCATAGCACTCACAAAACTGACCCGCGAAAGTCTTAAAGATTTTGGCATGGATATCAAGTCGGTTGATCGTTGTAAGAACATGTTTGCTCTTGGTGTAATTTGTTGGCTCTTCAACCGTCCACTCGACAAAGCCATCCACTTCTTAGGCAATAAATTCGCCAAGAAACCAGCCTTATTGGAAGCAAACACCAAAGTACTAACTGACGGTTTCAACTACAGCCACAACCTACACCTTAACATATCAACCTTCAACGTAAGCACCGCCGACGACCTTCCACACGGACGCTACACCATCATCGCAGGCAACAAAGCAACCGCCTTCGGTTTGATAGCCGCATCCATCCGTGCCAAGAAACAACTTTTCCTTGGTAGCTACCCAATCACTCCAGCCACCGATATTCTCCAAGAATTGGCAGCACGCAAAGACCTCGGTGTAAAAGCTATTCAGGTAGAAGATGAGATCTCAGGCATGTGCACCGCTATTGGCGCCGCCTTCGCAGGCGACCTCGCCGTGTCGAGCACATCGGGACCAGGCCTTGCACTGAAATCAGAAGCACTTGGTTTGGCTGTTATGGCAGAGCTACCAGTCGTACTGATTGATGTCATGCGTGGCGGTCCGTCAACAGGTCTCCCAACAAAAACAGAACAAACCGACTTGCTACAAGCCCTCTACGGCCGCAATGGCGAATCGCCTGTTGTTGTCATCGCAGCAAGCACCTCCGACGACTGCTTCCACTATGCTTACATGGCATCGAAAATAGCATTGGAAAACATGACACCAGTCATCCTACTCACCGATGCTTACCTTGGTAACGGCTCAGCATTATGGAAACTGCCTAACATTAACGAGATGCCAGAAATACATCCACACAATGCAACAGAAGCACAACGTGAAGGCTTCCGTGCTACTACACGCGACGAAGAAACCAAAGTACGTTATTGGGCATATCCAGGTATGGAAGGCTTCATGCATCGCAATGGTGGTTTGGAAAAAGACTATAACACTGCAGCCATCTCAACCAGTGGTGTTAACCATGCTAACATGGTGAAAATGCGCTTCGAGAAAGTGCAACAAGTGGCAAACTCACTACCAGAACTAAAAGTTCTTGGTAACGAAAACGCCGACACTCTGGTAGTTGGTTGGGGTAGCACCTACGGACATCTGCTTAGTGCCGTGAATCAACTTAACGACGAAGGACACCCAACCGCATTTGCACACTTCAACTATATCTGCCCACTACCTAAAAACACGGCAGAAGTGCTGAAGAAATACAAAAGAGTAATAGTCTGCGAGTTGAACAACGGACAATTCGCTACCTACATCCGCTCACAAGTGCCTAGAGAATACCTCCAATACAACAAAATCGAAGGCCAACCATTCTCGATCGGCGAATTAGTAGAACACATAAAATCTCTCTAAGCATCATGTTTACAAACAAAGACTATAAAAGCGATCAAGCAGTAAGATGGTGCCCAGGTTGCGGCGACCACGCCATTCTCAATTCGCTCCAAAAAGCCATGGCAGAAATAGGTATTCCACCTCATCAAATCGCAGTCATCTCTGGTATCGGCTGCTCTAGCCGCCTACCATATTACGTGAACACCTACGGTTTCCACACCATTCATGGTCGTGGTGCTGCCATTGCCACAGGATTGAAAACAGCACACCCAGAAATCACCGTTTGGCAAGCTACTGGCGATGGCGACTGTTTAGCCATTGGTGGTAATCACTTCATACATAGCGTACGACGCAACATTGATATCAACGTCCTACTCTTCAACAACCGCATCTATGGTTTGACAAAAGGTCAATACTCTCCAACCTCACCAAAAGGATTTGTCAGCAAGTCATCACCTTTTGGCACAGTAGAACGACCGTTCAATCCTGCCGAACTTGTGCTTGGTGCACGCGGCACATTCTTTGCACGCACACTCGACGTTGACCTACCAACCTCACAAATGGCTATGAAAGCAGCTGCTATGCACAAAGGCACATCTGTGGTAGAATGCTTGGTTAACTGTATGATTTACAACAACGGTGCACACAATTGGATTGCATCGAAAGAAGATCGAGCCGACCGCACCATTGTGTTGGAACACGGCAAACCTATGATTTTCGGCAAAAACCGCGACAAAGGTTTGGTGCTCGATGGTTGGAATCTCAAAGTTGTTACCATCGGTGAAAACGGCATCACAGAAAAAGACATCCTTGTGCACGACGCACACTGCGAAGACCCCGTACTACACTATCGTCTTGCCATGATGCAAGGTCCTGACATGCCAATAGCAATGGGTGTGATTCGCGACGTAGAATGCGAATGCTACGACGAAGCGGTTGCCAACCAATTGGCTGACGTACAATCGAAGAGCAAAGTAAAAACATTCGACGACTTGCTCGGCACACTTGAGCAATGGGATATGTAATCAAAACCAACAACAATAAAAAAACCCTCGAAGCATCATCTACTTCGAGGTTTTTTATTTTTCAAATATCATTTCGACTAGAACAGTCCTAAGCCGCTCAAGAAAATAAGCAAAATGCTGATAGGTGCGAAGAAACGTAGAATAAAGAGCACCACCGAGACAAGCCAATCAGAGGTGACACCGGAATTAGTAAGCTGTTCTACAATAAATTGTTTCGGCAACCGCCAACCCACAAAGAGCGACATGAGGAAACCTAACAATGGCATAAGCACATCGGCAGTAAGTCCATCGAACAAATCAAAAAGAGTACGACCGCCAATGGTGAGATGCGCCGTAAGTTCAGGATAAAGAGAGAGAGAACATAGCACTCCTAAGACCCATCCAGTGGTAGTAGCAACGCAAACAGCGGTTCGACGTTTCATATGAAAATCTTCCTGAAGAATGGCAATAGGTCCTTCGAGCAACGAGATGCTTGAAGTAAGTGCTGCCAGTACGAGCAAAAGGAAGAAGATGATACTCCAAAAATAACCACCTGGCATTTGTTGAAAAACAGTAGGTAATGTAATGAAAGCGAGACCAGGACCGGCATCCGGTGTGATATTGTAGGAGAAACAGGCAGGAAAGATGATGACACCAGCCAAGACAGCAATGAGTGTGTCGAGCATGGTAATTGTTAAAGCCGTTTTCCCAAGTTGTGTATGGTCGGGCAAATAAGAGCCATAAGTAAGTAAGCAGCCAATGCCGCACGAGATACTAAAAAACGATTGTCCAAGAGCAGAAACAATGACATGACTATTTACTTTCGAGAAATCGGGATGAAAGAGATAGTTCAAGCCTTGTCGTGCACCCGGTAACAACAAGGAATTGACACACAACGCCACCAAAAAAAGTGCAAGTATCGGCATCAGAATATTCGACGCACGTTCGATGCCCTTAGTTACGCCACCAAGCAGAATGCCAGCATTTAACAAAAAGAAAACTGTCATAAATCCCAATGGCATCCACAGACGTGTGCTATATTCTTGAAAGTCGGGCAATTGATCGACAACAGAAAAACAAGCATACGAGAGTGTCCATCCTGCTACGACAGCATAAAAAGAGACGATGAGTAGCATCGTGATGCTACCAGCATAGCCCCAAAGAAACCATCCACTATGAGGCGACAACTGCCTCATTGCCGAGACAGCCCCACGGTGAGTAGCACGCCCCACCATGAATTCTGCCATCATTAAGGGTGTACCAAGCAGTAGCACAAAACCGAAATAGATGAGTAGGAAAGCAGCACCGCCATTTTCACCGGCCTCAGTGGGGAAACGCCAAATGTTGCCAAGTCCTACAGCAGAACCAACAGTAGCGAGAATGCCACCCAATTTAGTAGTAAAGAGAGCACGTTGATTTGTCATAAAGGATTATCATAAGGAGTTTAAGAGCTATGCTTCTACATCGTTGAGTGCTTTGAATGCTTCGCCTTTCACTAACCACGCAACGCTAAAAGCAAGAAGCATGACTGCTTCATTGATGACGGTGAACCAACGAATGCCAACAAGTGCAGTGACAGCTTGCGAGAGTTCAAACGCCACAATGGTCCACCCGCATATACGATAGACGCGGTCACGTTTAAGTTTTTGCGGTGTTGGGTTGTCTTTACCTTTGGTGAATTGAATAAGAATCATCAAAGCAAAAGAGGTGAACAGTACGGCAGCAAAGACACTGTGAATAATGTGACTAACACCAGACGGAATACTAAACAGTCCAACAAAATCTGGACACCCTGCACATTTGCATGGAAATGCCACGATACCAAGCGCAGAGATGGCAGACAATGTAGTGAGCAGGCGGTCTAGAAAATCATAGCCACGATAAGAAAAGAAGTAGACACTTGTTGAGACTAGTAATCCAATCATGAGCATTTGGCTGTTTGTATAGTAGGTTGCACTTATCGAGTAATACCACTCAGGATTATTGGTATTCCAACCAAAGAGACCAAATAATAGACATAATGGTGCGAGTAAAGCACAAAGCACACCCAACAGTTTGCGGTGGTGCTTCAAGAGGGTTTTGTCTGAGTTTTGCATAAGGTATTATCTTTAATCTTTCACAAAGGTACGAGTTTAAATTTGTTTAACAAGCACTCTCACAGCAATAAATGCGTTTTTCGCTAGTTTTTATCAAAAAAAAAGCCCAGAACAGAATTCTGGGCTTTTCATTTCCATCTATTATATAATGTATTGTCTACAACCAGTTTTTACGTTTGAAGTAATAGAGGATGAGGGCAACAGACAACACCATAACAGCAACGGCAAAGAGATAGCCATATTTCCAATGGAGTTCTGGCATGAAGTCGAAATTCATGCCGTACATACTTGCTACCAATGTTGGTGGAAGGAAGATTACGGAAACGATGGTGAAAATCTTGATGATTTTGTTTTGTTGGATGTTGACCAAACCAAGGAAGGTATCTTGCAAATATTCGAGACGGTCGAAACTAAATCGTGTGTATTCAAAGAGTGAGTTGATATCCTTGATAATCACCGATAGCTTGCTTTTAGCGTCAGCAGGAATCAACAAACTTTTCAGCATGTTGCTACAGATGCGTTGTTTGTCGACAATATTCTCACGAATAATCATCGTTTTCTCTTGCAACTCTTTGATATCGATGAGAATATCATCAGTAACATCGTCATCATCTTTCAATCGCATTGATAGTTTCGATATTTCACGCGTCATATCCTCAATCATATCGGCGTCGTAGTCGACTCGCGTTTCAAGAAGTGCTACGAGCACTTGAAATCCGGTCATGTAGTTGCGCGGATTGGCAAACATTTTCTTTACTGTGTCATTGAACGAGCGCAACTCTTGTCCACGTACGGTGACGAGTATACCGTTTTTGACAATGAATGAAATGGTTTCCTCTTCGTAGTTTTCGAGCAAGAATTTAGAGTTTGCCACAAGTGTATCGGTGGTTTCAATGTAGCGTGAGGAAATCTCGATTTCTTCCATCTCTTCCTCTTCTTGAATATAAATTTTGAGGAATTGCTCCAATGCAGCCTCCACTTCTTCGGACACATCGTTGAGGTCAAGCCACAAGAGTTTGTCGATGTCGATATTTTTAACCTTTTCGAGCGATTGTTCTATTTTCAAGCGATTGTCTTCGCGATAAAAAACTTTTAATCCTGACATAATGTTTCCTTTTTTGTCTGTTCTACAGAAAATAGTTTAAACATCCTCGTAAAGCCAGACAGTGAGGGAACTCTGACGATAGAGGCGTTTTTATTTCTCGTCGAGAATGTGTTGTACGGCGTTGGTAAGTTCAACAAACTGTTCCACCGATAAACATTCGGGACGTTGCAGGATAAATTCGGACGGCAAAGGGGAGTCGCCTGTGAGCGATTTGAGGGAATTGCGCAATGTTTTGCGACGTTGTCCAAAAGCTGTTTTCACAACTTTCACGAAGAGTTGTTCGTTGCAAGCCAAATGTTGTACGTTGTTACGCGATAAGCGAATGACAGCAGATTTAACTTTTGGCGGTGGCGAGAAGACATGTTCGTGAACAGTGAATAGGTACTCTATATTATAGTAGGCTTGCAGTAGTACGCTAGTAATGCCATAGGTTTTGCTTCCCGGTGCAGCAGCAATACGTTCAGCTACTTCTTTTTGCAACATACCGGCAGCCACAGGTATGCGGTCGCGATAGTCAAGTATTTTAAAGAAAATCTGTGTAGAGATGTTGTAAGGATAGTTTCCGACAACGTAGAACTCTCCTTCTGGCACGATTGTTTCTAACGGTAAACGTAGGAAATCGCCATGCATTACGTCTAACTGTGGATAATGCACTTTGAGATAATCTACCGATTCACGATCGACTTCGATAGCCGTAAGTGAGATGTTATTGTTTTGTAGGAGAAATTGTGTGAGCGCACCCATGCCTGGGCCGACTTCCAACACACGTGTAGGTTTATCTACTTGAAGGGAATCGGCCACACCTTTTGCTACAGACATGTCTACAAGGAAATGCTGTCCTAAGCTTTTTTTGGCTCTTACATCGGTCATGTTGCAACGGGTCTTCGGGTGCCATATCTTCTGTTTATGAATGCAAAAAGAAAGGAAAATATTTCATATCTTTGTCCTCAAATTTTTGCGCTGCAAAGTTAGCGACATTTAGCCAATGACACAAATACTTTCGCAAAAAAATGACGCAACAAATTGTCGTCTGAATAAAAAAATCGCTACAGCAATCACCCGCTTCATCGATTTTTTCTATCCGCCGTTCAAGCGAATTGTTTCGTTGCAGGTGTTTCGTT
>JAUNIJ010000039.1:8298-14706 GCA_030523485.1 Bacteroidales bacterium | reverse complement strand
ATCGCTTTGGGTGCCAAAATGAGCGAATTCGCTGGCTATAACATGCCAATCGAATACAAAAATGGTATTAACCATGAACACTTGACCGTAGTCAATGGTGTTGGTGTATTTGATGTGTCACACATGGGTGAATTCTGGGTAAAAGGCCCAAATGCTATGAAATTCGTACAACGTCTCTGCAGCAACAACATCGCAAGCCTTATCGATGGTCAAGCTCAATACAACTGCTTCCCAAATGGTAAAGGCGGTATCGTTGATGACCTCATCGTTTATCACTACAACGACGAAAAATTCCTCTTGGTTGTCAATGCAGCTAACATTGATAAAGACTGGACTTGGGTAAATGCTAACAACGAAGAAGGTGTAGAACTTGAAAATGCTTCCGATCGTGTAGCTCAATTGGCTGTTCAAGGTCCAAAAGCTATCGACGTACTTCAACGTCTCACTGATGTAAAACTTGCTGACATTAAATATTATCACTTTGCTGTTGGTAAATTTGCTGGTATCGAAGACGTAATCATCTCTAACACAGGATACACTGGTGCAGGTGGCTTCGAACTCTATTTCAACCCACAATATGGTCAACAAATCTGGGATGCAGTGTTCAAAGCTGGCGAACCAGAAGGCATCGAACCAATTGGTCTTGGCGCACGCGATACACTTCGTCTTGAAATGGGATTCTGCCTCTATGGTCACGAAATTGATGACACAACATCACCAATCGAAGCAGGACTTGGTTGGATTACAAAACCAGCAGAAGGTAAAAATCTTATCGATGGCGAACTATATGTTGCACAACGTGCTAACGGCACAACTCGCAAACTCGTGGGCTTTGAACTTCAAGAACGTGGCATTCCACGTGCTCACTATGATCTCACCGATGGCAATGGTCGCATTATCGGTCATGTAACATCTGGTTGCATGTCGCCTTGTCGTAAAATTGGCGTTGGTATGGGTTATGTTGAAACTGCTTATGCAAAATTGGGAACTGAAATTGCTGTCCAAATCCGCAATAAAGAACTCAAAGCTATCGTTGTTCGTCCTCCTTTCAGAAAATAATTGTAATTTCTGATATTTCAAATAGTAAGCCTCAGTTTTTCTGGGGCTTATTTTGTATCTTTAACTTTGTAAAAAGTGGCAAGAGTCTTGGGGTGCGGATGAAAGCATTCGTGTCCTGTTTTTTTTGTTCTTTATCCAATAATATTCTCCGAAAATGAAATCTGTTTGTTGTGAATAGGTAGATACATGAATTGTTTTGGAGGTAGCAAGAAATTTTATGGCGATACAAAATAGCTGTAGAGTGTCGTGAGGTAATTTGTTTTGATTTGAATTTTGTAAGGAGAGTAACGGAATACTTAGCAATGACAAAAATTAGTTGTGTAGCAGTTTGAAAATTGTCTATCTCTAACTTTTATATCCCAATGAAAAAATGTAATTTTGCGACTTGAATAATAGTCTTCACCAAGAAGCAAACCAATGAAAGAAAGAATCAATCAATTACGTCAGGTAGTCGCTGAATTCTCAGCCACTACAAAAGACGAACTAGAATCCTTGCGCATTAAATATATGAGCAAGAAAGGAGAAATTTCTGAACTCTTCAACGAATTTAGAAATGTCCCTAACGACCAAAAACGTGAAATTGGACAACTCATCAACCAACTGCGCGATGAAGCTCAAGCAAAAATGAATGAGCTAAAAGCAATGCTTGATGCAAAAGCTGAAGTAGAGGCCAAACAAGACCTTACGCGCACACCTACCCCTATCGCTGTTGGTACACGTCATCCACTCTCAATGGTAAAAAACGAAATTATTGACATCTTTTCCCGACTTGGATTTACCGTGTCAGAAGGACCAGAAATAGAAGACGACTGGCATGTGTTTGGTGCGCTCAACTTCCCTCCAGAACATCCTGCACGCGATATGCAAGACACGTTCTTTATTCAACAAAAGCCTGATATTGTGCTTCGTACACACACTTCCAGTGTTCAAACACGCGTGATGACAACACAGAAACCTCCTATTCGTGTGTTGTGTCCTGGTCGTGTTTATCGTAATGAGGCCATTTCTGCTCGTGCTCACTGCTTTTTTCATCAAATCGAAGGATTATATATTGACAAGAACGTTTCGTTTGCCGACCTTCGTCAAGCATTGCTTTATTTTGCCAAAGAAATGTTTGGTGAAGAAACGCAGATTCGTCTCCGTCCATCTTACTTCCCATTCACCGAACCAAGTGCTGAAATGGACATTAGTTGCGACCTTTGTGGTGGTAAAGGATGCTCGTTCTGTAAAGGTACAGGATGGGTAGAAATATTAGGTTGTGGTATGGTTGATCCACAAGTGTTAGCAAACTGTGGCATCGATCCTAACGTATATTCTGGCTACGCTTTCGGTTTAGGCGTTGAACGCATCACTAACTTGAAATATCGTGTGAAAGACCTTCGTATGTTCTCCGAAAACGATGTTCGTTTCCTTCGTCAGTTTAAATAATAGACAACAATGATTTGCTCTGACACATTAAAAAGTGAATGTACGAACGTACAACACAAAGACGACGAACTACATGAAGAATGTGGTGTGTTTGGTGTCTTTGGCGTAAACAATGCCGCTAATCTTACTTACTATGGACTTCATGCGTTACAACACCGTGGTCAGGAAGGTTGTGGCATCGTTTGTGTTGACGAACAACATACATTTAATCGTGTGAAAGGTGAAGGACTTGTCACCGAAGTGTTTAATGAGAAAAACCTAAGTAAATTGTCAGGTGACACTCGTTAGAAAACGTTCAACCATTTATCTTCCGCCATCATACAGGCAACTTCGCTTTAGCACATAATGGTAACCTTGTTAACTCGAAAGAGTTAGCTCGTTATCTCGAACATAAAGGTAGTCTGTTTCAATCAACTTCAGACAGTGAACTACTCGCTCATTTAATTAAAAAGAACAACGACGACCATGCTCGTATATATAATATAGTGGATGCTCTGAACATGATTGAGGGCGCGTTTGCATTCTTGATTATGACTGGTGACCATCTCTATGCTTGCCGCGATAAATATGGTCTACGTCCGTTATCTGTGGCTAAGCTCAACGATGGCTATGTGGTAAGCAGTGAAACATGTGCCTTCGATGCTATCGGCGCAGAATTTATTCGCGATGTGAACCCTGGCGAAATCCTTGTGTTCTATCGTGATGGAGGCATGGAAAGCATCGACTACTCACATTTCAAAAAGCACTATCTTTGTGCGATGGAATATGTCTATTTCTCGCGTCCAGATAGCGATCTTGAAGGATGCAATGTACATGCCTACCGTAAAGAAAGTGGTAAACTTCTTTATCAAGAGTCGCCTGTAGATGCCGACATTGTGATAGGCGTACCCGATAGTAGTTTAAGTGCGGCAATGGGTTTTAGTGAAGCCAGTGGTATACCTTATGAAATGGGCTTGATAAAAAATAAATATGTAGGACGCACCTTTATCCAGCCTAGCCAAGAACTGCGTGAGAAAGGTGTTCGCATGAAACTCTCGGCAGTTCGCACGATTGTGAAAGGTAAGCGTGTTGTGATGATTGACGATAGCATTGTGCGTGGCACTACATCGCGTCGCATCGTAAGCCTTTTGAAAGAAGCTGGTGCTGTAGAAGTGCATGTACGCATTGCAAGTCCACCACTCATCAGTCCATGCTTCTATGGCGTTGATATTTCAACCTACGATGAATTGATTAGCGCACGCATGGATGTAGAACACTTGCGCGATTATATCGGTGCTGATTCGTTGGCATTCTTATCGCCAGAAGCACTCTATAAATCAGGTCGTCGTAGCGAACTTTGTACGGCATGTTTCACTGCAAAGTATCCAACAGCTCTTTATGGCAGTTTCCAAGACTCTTGCAATAAAAAACAATAATCAACAAACTCGACAACATAAACAAACAACACAATATGGCAGAAAGTTACGAAAAAGCTGGTGTGAATCTTGAAGCTGGCTATGAGGTAGTACGAAGAATAAAAAAACATGTGTCGTCAACCAATCGTCTTGGTGTGATGGGTAATATAGGCTCTTTTGGCGGCATGTTCGACCTCTCACTCTTAAATATCAAAGAACCAATTTTGGTGAGTGGTACCGACGGCGTAGGTACAAAACTTAAACTTGCCTTTGCTATGGATAAGCACAACACCATTGGTATTGATGCTGTAGCAATGTGTGTTAATGATGTGTTGGCACAAGGTGCCGAACCACTTCTATTCCTCGACTATGTGGCAGTAGGTGTGAACCATCCAGAAAAGATAGAACAAATTGTAGCAGGTGTGGCTGAAGGTTGTCGTCAAGCCGGATGTGCACTTGTTGGTGGCGAGACTGCAGAAATGCCGGGCATGTACGGCAACGAAGAGTACGACATTGCAGGCTACACTTGTGGCGTGGTTGAGAAATCGAAACTTATCGATGGAACAAAGGTTGCAGTGGGTGACGTATTAGTTGGCATTGCTTCCACAGGCGTACACTCTAATGGCTTTAGCTTGGTAAGAAAGGTCTTATCAGATAATAATCTTGATTTAAATAAAATCTATCCAGAACTTGACACTGAACGCTCGTTAGGCGAAATGCTTTTGACGCCAACACGTATCTATGTAAAACAAGTGTTAGATGTCATTCGTTCGTGCGATGTTCATGGCATTAGTCATATCACAGGTGGCGGCTTCGACGAAAACATCCCTCGTATCCTCCAAAAGGGTCAAGGCATCAAAGTAAAAGAGGGTAGTTGGACCATACTTCCAGTGTTCAGATTCTTGGAGAAATATGGAAAAATAGCTCATCGTGAGATGTTCAACATCTTTAACATGGGTATTGGTATGGTAATAGCAATGCCAGCAGCAGCAGCGCAAAAAGCTATTGATATCCTTCAAAGTTATGGCGAAAAAGCTTCGATTATTGGTGAAGTAACCGATAAAGAAGGCGTAGAGATTTACTAATCATAAAAGTATAAGCCTCTCTTGTGTCAAAAATACGATACAGAGAGGCTTTTCTATGTTTGATTGAGCCATGTTCAGCATTATCATACCACTTTACAATAAGGAAGAATACGTCGAAAAGGCATTAGACAGCGTACGCCGTCAAAGTGAACACGATTGGGAACTACTCATCATTGATGATGGCAGCACCGACAATTCCTATGAAGTGGTGCAACAATGGTTGAATGTTTATGCTGACGTGGCATCAAAGACGCAGTTGATAATGCAAAAAAATCAAGGCGTGGCAACTACGAGAAACAACGCTGTGTCGTTGTCGAAAGGCGAATACATCGTTTTCTTAGATGCTGACGATTGGTGGGCTTCTACTTTTCTTCAGACAATCAAACAACTCATAACTGATTTTCCTGATGCTGCTGCTTATGCCACAAACTATTACTATGTAAAAAATCGTCAGAACAGAGTATTATCGCAAGGTGTACTTGATGGTTTTCAAAGAGGCTATTTCAACTACTGTCAAGCATATGCTAAAAATCTTGTCATGCCGATTTGGACGGGTGCTGTTTGTGTGCGAAAAAAGATATTTGAAGAGTTTAGCGGCTTTAAACCGAATTTGAAACTTGGTGAAGACTTTGATTTGTGGATTCGGATAGCTCTCGAATATAAAGTAGCCTTGGATCTCTCACCTCAATCTTACTACAATCAAGATGTGGAAATAACCAAACGAGCAACAAGAAACCTACATCGACCAGAGCATCATATGCTGTTTAACTTGAGCTACCTGGAACCTGTAGAACAAATAAATACTGACTATAAAAATTTGATAGACAAACTTAGGGTAACTGGTTTGTTGCCTTACTATCTAAGTTCAGAATACACATTACTGGCACAGGAAGAACTGAAAAAAGTAGATTGGACACGTCAACCAAAACATGTGCGGTTAACCTATAAATTACCGAAATTTATGATTAAGTCCCATCGCTCGTTTATGTGTGTCGGTTCAAAGTTAAAACAAAGACTCATTCGTCTAAGAGACAAACGAAAAAAATAAAAGAATAATTTTTCGTTCATACGGCATATTTCTCCCAAATAAATGAGTATCTTTGCAAGATAAAATATACACGTAAAAAGTAAGTAAAAACAAATACATAGAACAATGAAAAAAGTAATATGTAGCCCTAATGCTCCAAAAGCAATAGGCCCTTATAGTCAAGCTATTGAGGCAAATGGAACCCTTTACATCTCTGGTCAACTTCCTGTGAATCCCGCAGATGGCACAGTTCCTGCAACAATTGAAGAACAAACTCATCAGTGCTTTGCAAACATTAAAGCTATTCTGACTGAGGCTGGCTACACTTTCGACGATGTTGTGAAGTCTGTTGTACTGTTGTCAGATATGAACGACTTTGCAGCAATGAATGGTGTTTACGCAGAGTACTATAAAC
>JAUNIJ010000039.1:0-8288 GCA_030523485.1 Bacteroidales bacterium | reverse complement strand
AACAAGACATGCCCGCTCGTCTTTGCTATCAAGTTGCAAAATTACCAATGGGCGTGAAAATAGAGGTAGAAACTACTGCTGTAAAATAGTTTTTTATCGGCTATTCAGAACATATACACGAACACATAATCTAAGAAAGCGTTGCTGAAATAATGCTTTCTAGATTATTGTTCGTGTTTGTGTAGTGCAAATGCCATTGAAATATAATATTTGTTGAGATTGTTATAACTATATAAGTCGAAAGAAATTTGGAAACATTCATTTTCTTATGGCTTGATGGTTTTGATAATTTCGTTCGGATTAAATACCGTAATCCATCTAAATGGATGTAGATTCGTTATATAAAAAACCGTTGGCAAAGTTTTGCTATTGGACATTCCGTGGCTATTTGCGATTCGTACATGATAAACTGTACTATCGTAAAACTTATGTTGTCAACAAAGAGAATGCCACTCCTGATGGCGTTCCGACACTTGTTGCATCCAATCACCAAAATGCATTAAACGACCCACTGGCTGTTCAGTTCTCATTTAAGCGACGTTTCGTTAGCATTTTTGCCCGTGCTGATGTTCTTCAAATTCCTGTTGCAGGAAAAATATTAAAAGCGTTAGGACTCATTCCAGCCTTTCGTTTAGCACACGAAGGAGAAGAAGCTCTGAAACAGAATTTTCCGATTTTTGAAGAAGCTGGTTCGCGTTTGATTCACGGACACACTATTGCCATTTTCCCTGAAGCAACCAATCAAGATCGTCATTGGTTAGGTGATTTCTCTTTAGGTTATCTTCGTTTAGCCTTCCAAGCCGCTGAAAGAGATGGATTTAAAACAGATATAAAAATCCTACCGACAGCACTGCATTACGATAATTACTTTAGTATGCAGAGTAGTGTAGTGGTGAAATATGGTACGGCAGTCTCCTTAGCAGATTATTACGAACTCTACCAGACAAAACCACGAACAGCACAACGTAAAGTTAATGAAATTGTTCGTAAACAAATCAGTGATATGATGTTGAACATCAACGACACTGAAAACTACGAGGCAATTGATTACATTAGAACAACGTACGGTGTTCGTTGGGCACAACAATGTGGCATCGACCCTAAATATCTGCCATCGCGTTTGGACACAGATAAAGAGTTATGCGCTGCTTTAGAAAATCTGTCGGCTACACAACCAGAAGTAGCAAAGCAAATTTTCGCTGATGCTTTAGAGTTGAAAAAAATAACATTGGAAGTTGGTACACGCGACTGGGTATTCGACAAAAAAGTTACAGCCAATTTAGTTTTTTGGCGGTGTTTTGGATTAGCTGTCACATTACCACTATTCATCATCTCACTTTGGCCAGCTTACTTTGTATTTAAGTCGCCGAATCCTTTGACAAAAAAATTTGAGGCTAAAGGTGGTAATGCAAAGATGTTTATCGGTGGAGCACGCTATGTCATTTGTGCGTTAGTATCAATACCACTGTTTTGGGTGATAGCTTATCTGCTCGACTTAAGCTTATTTAATTGGTGGATAGCGCTGATACATTGTGCGTTATTGCCTGTGCTTAGTATCTTTGCGTGGAATTATCGAATTTATTGCATTAAATCAAAAGGTTGGATTCGTTATCTAAAAGCAAAAAACAAGAACGAAAAATTCCGCTCGTGGATTACACGACGCGAACAACTATTCAACCAAATAGAAAACATCGTTAAAACATATCAATCAGACAAAAAAGTATAATCAAGTATATGGAAAAAAGAGTTGTAATTACTGGCATGGGTATTTATTCATGCCTTGGCAAAACACTGGATGAAGTGCGTGATTCTCTTTACGAAGGCAAATCAGGCATCATTTTCGACCCAGCACGTAAAGAAATGGGTTTCCGTTCAGCGTTGACAGCAAAAATGGAAATTCCTGATCTTAAAAAACAATTGTCAAGAAGCCAACGTGCATTCATGCCAGAAGAAGCAAAATATGCTTACTGCGCTACTGTTGATGCACTTGCACATGCAAAAATCGATCAAGACTATCTCGATGCTCACGAAGTAGGCCTATTGTATGGTAACGACAGTAGTGCTGATGCTGTTGTGAAAAGTGTTGACACCATGCGTGAGAAAAAAGACACCACTTTGGTCGGTTCAGGAGCTATTTTCCAATCGATGAACTCCACAGTAACCATGAATCTTTCTTGCATTTTCAAACTAAAAGGTATCAACTTGACAATCTCCGGCGCTTGTGCAAGTAGCTCACATGCTATTGGCTTAGGTGCATTGTTGATAAAAAATGGCCTACAAGACATGATTATTTGTGGTGGTGCACAAGAAGTTAACCCATTCTCAATTGGAAGTTTTGATGGCATCAGCGCATTCTCTGTTCGTGAAAGCGACCCAACAAAAGCTTCACGTCCATTCGACCGTGACCGTGATGGTCTTATTCCTGGTGGCGGCGCTGCAACCGTGATTATCGAAAGCTATGAATCAGCAGTAAAACGTGGTGCACCAATTCTTGCAGAAGTAATTGGCTACGGATTCTCTTCAAATGGCGATCATATCTCTACACCAAATGTCGATGGTCCTCGTCGTTCTTTGCAAATGGCAATTAGACAAGCTGGTGTCGACCTTCGTGAAATAGGCTATATCAATGCACATGCAACATCAACACCCGTAGGCGACAGGCAAGAAGCTAAAGCTATTGCTGAAGTCTTGGGCGATTATAAAGTGGAAGTGACATCAACAAAATCACAAACAGGACATGAGATGTGGATGGCTGGTGCCAGTGAAGTTATCTACTCAACATTGATGATGAAGAATAATTTCATCGCTGCCAACCTTAACTTCGAAAATCCTGACGAAGACTCAGCAAAACTATTGATTCCAGACCATCGTATTGAAAAACATTTCGATATGTTCCTGAGCAACTCATTTGGATTTGGTGGCACCAATTCCACACTCATCATTAAAAACCTCTAAGAAAATAATTACAAACCATTCCATTGTAATAAAACAATGGGGAAATACTAAACAATATGGATAAACAAGAACTTATTGAAAAAGTAAATGCTGTATTGGCAGAAGAGTTTGAAGTAGAAGTGTCAGATATCACCCCAGAAGGTGACATCAAAAAAACACTTCAATTGGATAGCCTCAGTCTTGTTGATATGGTAGCTTTGATTGAAAACGAATTCAGTGTTAAGATTAAAAGCACAGAAATCTCTCAAATCAAAACATTTGCCGCTCTTTACGATTTCCTTGCAGAACGTGTATAATCGATTAAGAGTGTAAATTTTTTACAATGAAATTTTACTACCGCCGATTGAATGAAAACATCAACAATTCATTCAGTCGGCTGTAGTTTGTTATGATATCAAAACGTTTGTAGGCAGACAATTATGTCGAATTTACTTCAAACAACAATAAAGATACGTGTCAGATTTTCAGAAGTTGATTCTATCAACATGGTTTGGCATGGCAATTATGTTCAATACCTTGAAGATGCGCGTGAAGCTTTTGGACATCAATATGGTATGGAATATATGCACATATTTAATAGTGGCTACTTGGCTCCTGTAGCCGACATACATTTACAATATAAATCGACAGCATCAATCGACGATGAACTTGTTGTTGTCATCACCTATCGCCCAACACGTGGTGCAAAACTTGTGTTCGATTATGAAATCAGAAAAACCAGCGACAATACATTGGTAATGGTTGCAGAAACAACTCAACTTTTTGTAACTCGTAATGGTGAATTTGAGGTGTCCGAACCTCCGTTCTTAACTGAGTGGAAAAAGAAATGTAATGTTTAATAACGTCATATTCTGCAAAATGTTAAGTGTTTGTAAAATAAGAAAATAAGAATCATCAACATATTTTTCAATGGCTAATTTCTTCATCTCCCTTTATAATTTCCTTCATAAAAGGAAATGGTTGTTGTACACATTAATCATCGTTACAACAGCTATATTTTCATTCTTCGCATTAAAATTAGATTTTGAAGAAGATATATCGAAACTGCTTCCATCTGAAGAATTGGAAAAAGGTGTTGGCATCGCTTTCAACGACATGCAAGTAAAAGATAAAATCTTTCTGCAGTTCGTCTATGAAGATGAAAACCACCCAATAGATAATGACGAATTGATTGTTGCTTGCGACACATTTGTCGAACATATCTGGAATAAAGACTCTGTAACACAATATATTGGTTCAGTGCTTTATAGCATCGATGACGAAATGATGATGGAGTTGATGGATTATGCAATGGGTAATATTCCATTGCTTATCGATTCTGCCATGTATCCACAAATCGACCTCTATCTCAGTCGCGATTCTATTATGGCACAGATGGTTAGAAACAGACAACTGATTGATGAAAGCGATGAAAACGTCAATAAAGTTGTTTATGACCCTGCCGGATTAAGTCGAATCTTATTATCTGGACAAAATGGTGTGCCAACAGAGGGACTTGGAGGTAATTTCAAAGTCAACGACCACCACCTATTTTCTAACGATGGTACCGAAGTGTTGGCATTTCTCTCGCCTAACATCAAGTCGTTAGATTCCAAAGCAGGCACAAAACTTGTTGAGCTAATCGAACAAGAGTCGAAAGCTATGAGTTCCTATGCTCCAGGCATCAAAGTCTATTTCCACGGAGCACCCGTTAACAGCGTTGGTAATTCACGTCGCATCAGATCTGACCTCTTGATTTCCATTGGATTTTCTGTGTTAGTCATCTGTTTGCTGATGTGGATAGCGTTTAAAAACACCTCAACACTTCCTATGTTGTTGTTGCCAGTCGTTTATGGCACTATCTTCGCTTTAGCATGCATGTATTGGATTAAGGGAACAATGTCGCTCATGGCCATAGGATTAGGTGCTATTGTTTTGGGTGTAGCATTAAGCTATTGTTTACATGTGCTCACACACTATAAATATGTGTCAGATCCCGTAAGAGTACTCAAAGAACAAAGTGTGCCGGTCATTCTTAGTTGCTTAACTACCATTGGCGCATTCTTCGGACTGTTGTTAACAAAATCGCCGTTACTTCGAGACTTTGGCTTATTCTCTTCTTTGGCATTGGTTGGTTCTACTTTGTCGTGCCTCATATTTATGCCACATTTCTTCCGTCCAGAAAACAATAGACGTTCAAAACATGCCTTCAATATCATCAACCATGTCAATCGTATTGCACTCGACCGCAAAAAATGGCTTGTTGTGTTGTTGTTAATCATTTCTGGCGTATGCATCTACACATCACGTTGGTTGAAATTTGATAGTGATCTCAAAAACATAGGCTACACAACCGAACAAGTAGCAAAATCAAAGCAGATGTTCGACGAGAAAAACAATCAAGGTTGTGCTTCCGTCTATTTTGCATCTGTTTCTACCGATTTAGACTCTGCCTTAGAATACAACAAGACACTGTTATCTGCTATCGATTCGTTACAATTGGCTGGCGACATCAAAAGCTACTCGAAGATGTCGAAATTGTTGCTGTCGAACGAGGAAAAAACAAAACGTGAAGCACGTTGGAACGCCTATTTCACTCCTGAGAAGTTGGCGGAAATTCGTAGCAACATCACATTAGCAGCTAAACAAAACGATTTCGACCCACAAGTTTTTGAACCATTCCTTTCTACACTCGAAAGTGAATTCTACACACAAACACTTGTGGAAGCCGACATCCTTCCATCTGCTCTAATGTCAAATATTATGGAAGAGTCCGATGGCAACTATTTGGTGTTTACCTCTGTGTTGATGGCACCAGAAAAGCGTCAAGAAACAAGCGTTACGCTCTCGCAAATACCTCATGCCATTGTTGTTGACCCATTCTTCTATACCAACGACATGGTCGACATGATTATTTCCGATTTTAACACCGTCTTGCTCATCTCTATGATCTTCGTTTTCATCGTGTTGTTAGTCTCATTCCGTAGCCTCTCACGTGCATTGTTGGCTTTCTTGCCAATGTGTTTAAGCTGGTTCATTGTTCAAGGTGTAATGGGTATTTTCAACGTTCCATTTAACCTCATCAACATCGTCATCTCAACATTTATTTTTGGCATTGGTGTCGATTATAGCATATTCATTATGGACGGCTTAATTGCACAGCACAAAGGTGAAAGCGAAGATTTGTTGATGCAACACAAAGCAGCCATCATACTCTCTGCATTAGTGCTGATTATCGTTGTTTCGTCGCTCTTGTTGGCTCGACATCCGGTTATAAGTTCCATTGGATCAATCACTTTGGTGGGTATGGTTTCTACCATCTTACTCACTTATACACTACAGCCATTCTTATTTCGACAATTGATGAAAATAAAATTTTTCAGCATAAAACAAAATAAATAGGGTTGGCATAAACATTGCTTACGTGATATTAAAAATTTAAACACTATGAAACTAAAACATCACAAACATCACAAACGAATCAACAAGCAAAATAAACAAACTATGACACAAGATAAAGATAAAGAAACACAGCAAGTAGACGTTGAAAATGTTGAAAAAGAACCTACTACTGAGGAAGGCACACAAGTAGAAACTCCTGCTGAAGTAGATTGGGAACAAAAGTACAACGAACTAAATGATACCTATTTGCGTCTTTATGCCGACTTCGAAAACTATCGTCGAAAAGCAATCAAAGAAAAAGCTGATTTACTAAAATCAGCTAGCAAAGATGTCTTGGTCAACATTTTGCCTATTGTCGACAATTTCGAACGTGCATTACAAACAATAGAGAAAGCTACCGATGTGAAAGCTGTTGGTGAAGGAGTCAATCTGATTTATCAACAGGTGCTCACCTTCCTTAAACAAAACGGTGTAGAACCTATCGTTACCGACGACCAGGCATTTGATACAGAACTTCATGAAGCTATTACTACCATTCCTGTTGAAGATGACAATAAGAAAGGTAAGGTAATCGACTGTGTACAAAAAGGATATAAACTGTATGACAAAGTCATACGTTATTCAAAAGTTGTGGTTGGTAAATAAAGTAGCTTATGGCAGAAAAAAGAGATTACTACGAGGTACTTGGCGTAGATAAAAAAGCTACAGCTGAGGAAATAAAAAAAGCTTATCGCAAAAAGGCGATACAATATCACCCCGACAAAAATCCTGGCGACAAAGAGGCTGAAGAAAAGTTCAAAGAAGCGGCAGAAGCCTACGAGGTGTTGAGCGATGATAACAAACGTGCACGTTACGACCAATATGGCTTTGCCGGACTTGGCGGTAATGGTGGTGCTCAAAGCATGAATATGGACGACATATTCAGCATGTTTGGCGACATCTTCGGCGGTCATGGTTTCGGCGGTCCCTTTGGTGGTTTTGGCGGTGTTGGTGGTTTTGGTGGTGGCGGTAGTCAGCAACGTGTAAATCGTGGAGCTACCAAACGAGTAGAAGTAAAACTGACACTTGATGAAATTGCCAATGGTGTTGAGAAGAAGCTGAAAATAAAGAAAAAAGTGGCTTGTGAAAAGTGTAATGGCACAGGTGGCACTTCAACCCAATGCTCCGAATGCAACGGCTCTGGATATGTAACTCGTGTTCAACGTACGATATTGGGAGCTATGCAGACACAAACTCCTTGCCCAAAATGTAATGGAGAAGGTCGCATTATTTCTAATCCATGTTCTGAATGTCATGGTTTAGGTGTAAAAAATGGTGAGGAGATTGTAACCGTAAAAATTCCTGCTGGCGTTCAAGACGGCATGGAACTATCGATGAGAGGAAAGGGCGATGCAGCTGTTCATGGTGGCATCAATGGCGATTTACGCATACTCATACGCGAAATTCCACATCCCGATTTTGTTCGCGATGGCAACGATCTTATTTACAACCTCCTTATTGACATCCCTACCGCTATTTTAGGCGGTTCAGTTGAAGTGCCAACGTTAGGTAACCCTATCAAATATAAAATTGAACCAGGCACAACACATGGCACAGTGAAACGTGTGCGTGGCAAAGGCTTACCCGATGTCAATGGCTATGGCACTGGCGATTTGTTGGTAAATATCGGCATTCACATCCCTTCTTCTGTAACTAAAGAGGAGAAGGAAATGTTGTTGAAAATGAGTGAATCAAGCAACTTCTGTCCAGGCGAGAAGGATAAATCGTCGTTTATCGATAAATTACGCCGCAAATTGTTCAATTAAACCAACGTTCATCATAACGTAAAAGCAACCTATATAAGGGTTGCTTTTTTTTTGTTTATAGACTAACCGTCTTGTGTGCCTTAAAATGGGAATAACAATGTTGCGACAATAAACAGTAAGATAATTTGCTTGTGCGGTTTTATACTT
>JAUNIJ010000038.1 GCA_030523485.1 Bacteroidales bacterium | reverse complement strand
ATGAAGGGTCTGTCAACGCTGAAGTACTTACTTTCAAACCGTATTGGTAAGCGGTCTCGTAAGCATTCCACATCAGCTGAGCAGAATTAGAGGTGATACGGTAAGCCGTCAGGTTGTTTGGTGTGAAGCAAACGGAAGCGTCGCCGATGCGAATGTCGTCGATGCCGATACCTTTACCGGCGCCGTAAACAAAACCGAATGCAACCTGCAAACTTGCCGAGGCATAGTTGGAAAGGTCAACGGACTCTTTCGACCAAACGCTCTTCTCTGCAGAGAAGGTTTGGAGGAGAGTCCATGGTGCTGTCGTTGATGTGCGTACGTAGATACGCAAGGTGTCGCGTGCGTAGTTGGTTACGGCGCCACGCGCTTCCTGAATGGAGTAAAACGACAGCTCGGCTGATGTAAGCGATGAGACGCTTATCAGCGGAGTAATCAGACGGGTCTCGTTCTGCATGTCTGTGGTGTAGATGCTCACGTAGTTGCTTCCGCCGTGTGCGGTTACACCTGTTAGTCCAGAACTACCAACCGTCCAAGCCACTGCGCCAGACGTGGTGTCTTGCGTCCAAGTGGCGGGCATACCCGACTCAAATCCTTCAGTCATGACAGAGATTTGGGCCGTCATAGGCAATGATAGACACGTCATTAAGACAGCCAATAATGCCATTCTTAGTAGTTTTTTACCCATAGTTATTATAATTAGTTTACATAAAATTCAACGGACAAAGTTACGCATTTTTCTCGAAAAACACTTAGAACAACAGATTTCTCGCATTTTACAAGAAACAGCAACAATCTTCTTGTTTTTAACAGTAGATAGAGCCCCCTTGTGAACATATGTAAAAAAAAAGGGGGGGGGGGAAGATGTTGAAATAGCCGTCTTCCAAACAATTAGCACTCAAAAGCTACATTTTAGTAAGCGACAACGCTTACATAAAATAAATAAGCAACAATCACATCACCATACAGATTTTCTAAGGGAAAGCGAAACAACAAGACCAGAACTCCTTCCACCTAGATTTTTTTTGCTTCACGACACACTGATATAGAACAAAAAAACACGCACAAGACACAAACAACATGTCTACACAAAAAGAAAACCAAAAAAGGCTCCTTTTGTAGGAGCCTTTTTGAAAATTGCGTTAAGCAACCACTTTACGATTCCGTGGCTGCATTGATGCGCTTCAAGAGTGCAAACATGATGGCTGCAGCTATGAAACAGAGCGCCATCAAGATGGTCCAGTTAGCCCACAATGGCACGTTTTCCCAAAGCATCGATGGAATCGAAGAGAGATAGTTACCAATGGCTGTGGCAGCAAACCACAATCCCATCATCAATCCTTTATATTTCGGAGGTGCCACTTTAGAAACAAATGAGATGCCCATTGGGCTGAGTAAGAGTTCTGCAAACGTAAGCACGAGATAAGTACTGATGAGGTAGGTTGGCACAACAGGGTCGGCTGACACGCCACCATGGAGCTCCGATGGTGCTACTTGACCTGCAGAGGCGAGCAACATGACGAGATAGCCAAGACCAGCCACCAACATACCCAGTCCGATTTTTGTAGGTGCCGATGGTTCTTTACCTTTTTTAGCCATTGAGCCAAAGATAGCCATTGATACAGGTGTGAGTGCTACAACAAAAAATGGGTTGAATTGTTGGAATTGCTGTGGCAAGATGTTGATGGTTTCGTCCATATGCGAATAAAGCGCATAGGCGCCACCCCAAAGAGCAAGTGTAACGATGCCACAGATAGTTTTCGAAGATGTCTTTTCGCTTTGGAAGACCGCAAAAAGTGTATAGATGGAGACTGCAATGAGGAACAGCGGCCAGATGTTGAAGCCAATGCGAAGCCAACCACTGACGGAGGTTTGCGTGTAGTCGCGAGCGAAATAGGTCAACGAAGAGCCGTTTTGGTGGAATGCCATCCAGAAGAAGATGACAACAGCAAACACGAAGCAGAGCGCTACAATACGGTCTTTGGTTTGTTTGGCTGTGAGTTCAACTACATTTTCGTTACCACTGGCTTTTGCTTGTTTTGCATTCACGTCGGCATGGCGGAACCAAGGACGACAAGCAAGATAGATGGCTACTGAGAGTATGAGGCTGACGCAAGCTACGGCAAAACCAAGGTTATAGGAGGTGGAGAGTTGGTCGATGTAGAAGCGACTGAACTCCTCTACACTGTTGATGCCGTCGACAGGCATAAGCGCCATGTATTCTTGCATCTTGTCGACATTACTCATGTCGCCGTTCAAAATCTGATGAGCAAAGGCAGGGATGTCGGCTTTGTACACCAATCCACTGCCACCAAGCCAACGATTTACAAGGTAGGTCGCAGCTGTTGGAGCAAACATAGAGCCAACGTTGATAGCCATGTAGAAGAGCGAGAAAGCAGCATCGCGTCGAGAAGCATATTTCGGGTCGTCGTAGAGGTTACCCACCATTACTTGTAGGTTACCTTTAAACAGACCAGTGCCTAACGCTATGAGTATTAACGCAAGCACCATGAGTGCTAATGCCATGCCACGCGCTTCAAAAGAGCTCACAGGTACGGCTAAACAGACGTAACCAACAAACATGACGGCAACGCCCGTAATGACACATTTACCATAACCGATTTTGTCGGCCAACATACCACCAATGACAGGCATGAAGTAGACCGCCGCAAGGAAGATGGCGTAGATTTGTCCGGCAGTAGCTGCCGAGAAGCCAAACTTAGCCTGCAGATAAAGCAGGAAGATGGCAAGCATGGTATAGTAGCCAAAGCGCTCGCCCGTGTTGGAAAGAGCTAAGGCATACAAACCTTTAGGTTGTCCTTTAAACATAGATGTGTGTATTATTTGTTTTTTGATTGATTCGACGGGCAAAGGTACAACAAAACGAAGATTCTCCAAAACAAAAAATAAAAAGGGCGGCTCTCATGTTTAGAAAGCCGCCCTCTGTCTATAAGAGTTTCGTCTGTACTATCGACGTTTCAACATTTATTTCGTTACTCTTTCGAGCCATTTTACCATGCCAAACATGATAGCCATAGAAACGAAGCAGATGGCGAGGAATACGCCCCAGCATTTCCAGATTGGCCATGCGTTGAGCATGATTGGGCCAACGAAGATGAAGAGGTTACCAATGGCAGTAGCACCAAGCCAAAGACCTTGGCAGAGACCAACCATGTTGCGAGGAGCAACCTTCGACACGAACGAAAGTCCGAGTGGCGAGATGAACAACTCAGCCACGGTGAGGAAGAAGTAGGTGACAATCATTACCCATGGTGCTGCTTTTGTTAAGCCAGCAGCAGCCATTTGTGCTGCGTCCATCATACGGAATTCGTTGCCAGAAGGATAACCTTTTACCAGCGAGAAGATGGTGAGGAAGAGATAAGCACAGCCTGCGATACCCATACCGAGCGCAATCTTACGTGGTGTCGATACTGGTTTGCCTCTACGCGCACAAGCACCGAAGATGAGCATGATGAGTGGCGTGAGGATGATAACAAACAATGGGTTGAGTGCTTGCCAGATTTCTGGAGCAATTTGGTCGGAGTTCACAAAGTCGCGAGCAAAGACTGATAGTGATTGACCATTTTGGTGGAAAGAGAGCCAGAAGAAGATGGCGATGCCGAGCACAGCGAAGAGAGCTGCCATACGTTGTTTGATTTCTTTTGCCATAGCTGCCTTTTCTTCTGGTGTATAATCGGCAACTGCAGAAGCTTCTTTCTTGGCTGGTTGTGGGAATTTCTTCTTTTGCGTGAAGAAGATGGTGAGTGAAATCAACATGGCAATCACAGAGATGATGAATGAGAAGTGAACGCCTTGGTTGAAAGTCAAGATATAGTCGGAGCAGAATTGTGTGAGATTTTCTGGAACGCCACCTTCGATGATTGAGCGTTCTGCTGTCTCCATAAATTTCTGTGTTGCATCGCCATTCTCAAGGAAATTGTGGCAAAGGCCCGACATGTCGGCATTGTAGATAAAGTTGTGTGATTTAAGCCACCATTCACGGAGCAAAGGAGCGATGAAAGGTGCGATTACGCCACCGATATTGATGAATACGTAGAAGATTTGGAAACCAGAGTCGCGTTTGTCACGTGCTTCTGCCAAGGCTTCTGGACCTTTTTGTGCAGCTTCAGCCTCGAAGTTATCGTACATTTGTCCAACAAGAGCTTGAAGGTTGCCTTTGAAGAGACCGTTGCCGAATGCGATGCAGAGCAAAGCAAAGCATGTGAAGATGAGTATGCTCCACCAACCAGCGCCACCATCAATGATAAGTCCATCGGCTGATTTGCTGAAGAGAGGAATAGCCATACCGATATAACCGAGCGCCATGATAATCAAGCCCCACTGAATGGTGCGGTGATAGTTTTGTGTGCGGTCGGCAATAATGCCACCTACGAGACTAAGCACATAGATGCCAAAATAGAAGACGGAATAAATAAGACCTGCTGTTTCGTCGGGCAAGCCGAATTTCGAAACAATGAAGAGCAGCAACACGGCATTCATGATGTAGTAGCCGAAACGTTCGCCCATGTTACTGAGCGCAGCTGCAACAAGTCCTTTTGGGTGCGATTTTGCTTCTTTAAGATAGAAGATGATGAAAGGCACCACTATGACTACGATGGCGGCAAAGATGATCCACGTGGAGTAGTTTTGCCAGAGGGTTTGTAGAGTGTTCATAGCGTTTGTTTTATTGGTTTAGTTATTTGTTTTTATTTTTTTTCTTCGCATGTTTTAAGGTGATTGCAGAGTGTGTTGGAGTAGATAGCGAGTAAGGTGTCCCACAACTCTGCGTGGTTGGCTTCTGGTAGTTCAGAGAGAGCGACCCTGCTTTTCAAATAATCGACAGCCTCAGTGCGTTCTTCCTCTGTGTAGCGGTCGGCAAAACGGTTGGTGTTATGTCGAAGATCGTAGGCTACATAGTTAATTGGAAAGAATTGGTAAGAACTAAAAATACGTTTGTCTATCAACTGTTTTACAGCTTCCACCTGGTCGACACGACGTGGCGTAGTGACTGCAATCTGTGTTAATTCGTCAGTAATGGGTCCCGTATAAGTTATATGTATACGTCCTTTTTGCCCCATAATGCCTGTGCGCATGCTGAACACATCTTCGCCAGGAGCTTTCTTGTAATCAGGATTGACATGTCGACGTATTAACTCTTGAGCCTTGAGATAGTCGCATGGATCGTATTCGTAGCTGATGGATGTTGGGATGACATTAAGACGTTGAAGCCTCTCCATAAAAGTGCCTTCACCCAAAAAGGTGAACATTTTAAGAATCGACTCCTGCGTTTGGTCGTTTGAGTCTTTTGCTCGTCCTTCACGTTGTGCTATCCATAACAAACGGCGCTCTTCGTTGATAACTTTGTAAATATAGGCAGAAAGTTGCGCATAAGCCTTCGCAGTTTTCTCTTGGCGTTTCACAATGAATGCGCCGCAAACACGCACCAATTCTTTAATCCAAGGAAGTGTCAGAAGGTTGTCGCCAATGGCAATGGCGGAAGTGTCACGCTGTTGTTGCATCAACGCAAGATTGACCAAAGAGGGGTCCATCACAATGTCGCGATGGTTAGAGATGATGAGTCCAGGATTGTCGAGATATGCAACACCAGTGCAAGTAAAACCTTTAGAGGTTTTGTCCATGATTCGTTTAAAAACCGGATAAATAACCTTGAATTTAAACTCATAGGCAGTGCGAATCGACAGCAACAATGTTGTAAGTTGTTGTTTATCGATTGGAGCTAACAGCTTCAACACTATTGAAACAAACTCGTTGTCAGCAAGCAAACGTTGCATGGCATCGGGTATGTCTCGGTCGGCATAATTAGTAATGTCGTCAAAATCGATGGCTTGTGTCATTGCACTTTATTCTTTAAAGGGCAAAGGTAAGCATTTTATTTGTTATTTCCAAAACCTTACCGTCAACAGCACTCAACAACAGAGATTATGCGCCACAAAATCTTACAAACAATGCAGAGGCAAAACACTTCGTCAAGAGATTCTTGACACTAAGAGACAGTTGTTTTACATTCATCATATTTTCTAACCAACACAACAATAACGTGATCAACCCACCATGTTTTCTTTCCACCACAACAACTAATGACATTTCACCACAAGATTTTCTTACCAGTGCAACTACTTATTTCCCGACGAAAAGAAAATTCTTGTGGACATAAAAATTTTTTTTCATACCCACAAGAAATTCTTGTGAGCACGATTTGAACCGATTCATCCCACAAGAATTTCTCACGATTTCTACAACACAAAAATCTCGCCACAAGAGATTGTCATAGGCAGAGAAAAAAAAATTTAGTTCGGTGAGGTTTCCTCACATCAACGACAAGTTTTTTTTCACACAACAAGGTTTATACTTTACACGATATTTTTTGCGGATTCAATAGTTTGTGGTAATTTTGCAATGACAGATTATCAACCAACAAAACATACACATCTATGGGTTTAGTTCAACAAATTATTGCACGTGCGAAAAGCAACAAACAACGCATCGTGCTCCCAGAAGCAGAAGAAATTCGTACGCTTACCGCTGCCGACAAAGTGTTGGCAGACGACATTGCCGACCTTATTCTCATCGGCAACCCCGACAAAGTGCATGCCATGGCGGCAGAGCACGGACTGACACACATCGGAAAAGCCACACTGATTGACCCCGAAAACAACCCAAGGAGCGAGGAATATGCCGAGCTTCTCACCGAAATACGTAAGAGCAAAGGCATGACCATCGAAAAAGCCCGCGAATTAGTAAAGAACCCGCTTTACCTCGGCTGTTTGATTATCAAATCGAATGGTGCCGACGGACAAATCTCAGGCGCTCTATCGACCACAGGCGACACACTACGCCCAGCGTTGCAAATCATAAAATGTGCACCTGGCATTTCATGCGTGAGCGGTGCCATGTTGCTCGTTACCGACAAGAAAGAATATGGCGAAGATGGCGTGCTTGTGGTTGGCGACGTTGCCGTTACCCCTATGCCAGATGCAGCACAATTATCACAAATTGCCGTTTGCACCGCACAGACAGCCAAGAGTGTAGCCGGTTTTGCCGACCCTCGCGTAGCTATGCTCAGTTTCTCAACCAAAGGTAGCGCCACACACGAGGTTGTCGACAAAGTGATAGAAGCCACACGATTGGCAAAAGAACTCGACCCAACGTTGAAGATTGACGGCGAGTTACAAGCCGATGCAGCTCTCGTGCCTTCTGTTGGCGCAAAGAAAGCTCCAGGAAGCGACATTGCAGGCAAAGCCAACGTACTTGTATTCCCATGCCTCGAAGTTGGCAATATCAGCTATAAACTTGTTCAACGTTTGGCTGGTGCCGAAGCCCTCGGACCAATTCTCCAAGGCATCGCACGACCAGTGAACGATCTCAGCCGTGGATGCTCCGTCGATGACATCTATAAATTGGTAGCCATCACTGCTTGTCAAGCTATGGATGCAAAACACTAACTCTAAAAAAAACAGACTGAAATATGAAAATTCTAGTATTAAACTGTGGCTCATCGTCTATCAAATACGCATTGTACAACATGGACGACAAGAGCGTGATGACCTCAGGCGGTGCAGAACGTGTTGGTCTCGATGGCGCATTTGTGAAAGTGAAACTTGCTAACGGCGAGAAAAGAAAACTGATGCATGACATACCCGAACACACGGAGGGAGTAAAATTCATCTTCTCACTGCTTACCGACCCTGAAATTGGTGTTATCAAAAATCTTAATGAAATCGATGCCGTTGGCCATAGAATGGTGCACGGTGGCGAGAAATTCAGTAAAAGCGTACTGTTGACAGAAGAGGTGTTGAAAACATTTGAAGCATGTTCCGACCTTGCTCCTCTTCACAATCCTGCCAACCTCAAAGGGGTGAGAGCTGTCGCTGAGTTGATGCCAAAACTGCCACAAGTGGGTGTGTTCGACACCGCATTCCATCAAACCATGCCCGACTATGCCTATCTTTATGCCATTCCTTACGAACTCTACGAGAAATACGGTATCCGTCGTTACGGTTTCCACGGCACAAGTCATCGCTACGTATCAGCTCGTGCTTGCGAATTCCTTGGTTTGAAACCAGAAGAAACAAAAGTCATCACTTGTCACATCGGCAATGGTGGTTCTTGCGCAGCAGTGCTTAATGGTAAATGTGTCGACACAACAATGGGTTTGACGCCACTGGAAGGCGTGATGATGGGCACTCGTTCTGGCGATATCGATGGTGGCGCCGTCTCATTCATACAAAAGAAACTTGGTTTGGATGCCGATGGCATTTCCAACTTACTCAACAAAAAATCAGGTATCTTAGGCGTTACGGGAATCTCAAGCGATATGCGTGAGATTGAGGATGCTGTGGCTGCAGGCGACAAGAAAGCGATATTGGGTCTTGAGATGTACAACTATCGCATCAAGAAATACATTGGCGCTTATGCTGCTGCCATGGGTGGCGTTGATGTTATCGTCTTCACTGCAGGCACTGGCGAAAACATGGACATCATGCGCTCTGGCGTTTGCAAAGGACTCGAGTTCCTTGGTATAGAACTTGATGAGGAAGTAAACAAAACAACTCGCGGCAAAGAGCAAATTATTTCTAAACCCAATTCAAGGGTGAAAGTCGTGGTGATTCCTACCGATGAAGAGTTAATGATAGCCTCCGACACAATGGCATTGCTATAGCATATCCTTTTGAAACATACACAAAGAAACCCCGAAAGTCTATACTTCCGGGGTTTCCTTATATTTATAAGTTTACAAATCAGTTGATGCTATCGGTTCCAAAACTAAATTCACACGATGTAACGAAAGTTAATTCATCCATCATATCTGTTCCTGTGATGGTTACCGTCATCACATAATCTTGCTCTAACGTTGGCAAAGAGGTAAACTGGAATAGGGCAACAGGATGCAATTTTTCCTTTACAAAAGGATCATTCCGCAAGTAATATTTACAGCGATTGATGAGTTTCAAATCCTCTTGACTATATTCCGACAACATTTTATCCGTTCGAGTCCAACGACCTGTAGATTGAGAATCCAAAAGATAATTTTCAATGCCAACAGGAACACCATTTATCTCCTCACCTTCCTCTTTTCTAAATACGTACGGAATACTATCTGGATATCCTTGACGAATATATTCCATCGCAGAATAAGTAACACAACGGATAATATCGTTCAATGGTGTTCCCGCCAAATGAGTTTCATCATAATCCTTATCGCTCGTAATGGTTATGGATTGTATATCCATTCCCATTGTTTTATACTCTAAACTAATCAACGGAACGTAGTTAGGTTTTTCACCAAAAACGACAAACGCCTCCTCTCGATTATATGCCGTATCTCCATGACTCACAGCAAAGGCATCAAAGCTATTTTTATTTAAACCACCAAGAAAATCACACAGCACATTCAATTCGTCCCCCACAGAACTCAGATACATCCAATCATCGGCTACCTTTTGTACTTTCATATCCTCCACTACCAAATACGAACAATAAAAACCTTTCAAAAAGTAGTATTTAAACGTATCTCCTCCACATGCCAATAGTAATGCCGTCAAAGTTATTGTCAATATTAATATCCTCTTTTTCATAGTTGTAATTGTTTTAGTTTACGGCACAAAAATACAATAAATCCCCCCCCCACAAAATAATTAAGAGAAAAAGTTACAAAAAAAAAGGAGCGCAATTCATCTGCTACATTCAAATACTTATTTGTATCTTTGCGGTTAGTTTCGAGTCAACTTGGGAGAATTATACCCCTTCAGTATATCTGCGAAACAATATCCCAAAACAACAAACCAAGAACACTATGCAATCAACTAGACAAGAAAAAATATCACGCTTAATACAAAAAGAATTAGGCGATATTTTCCTCATTTACTCACGTGAAAACGCAGGCGCACTTGTGTCTGTCACACAAGTGAGAGTAACCTCCGACCTCAGCATCGCACGTATCTATCTGAGTCTCTTCCCACACGAAAAAGTCGAAGATTTGTTTAATCAAATCAAAGAAGACACGAAAAAGATACGCTTCGAACTCGGCAATCGCACACGACATCAATTACGCGTAATTCCAGAACTACAGTTCTACATCGACGATTCACTCGACTACCTCGAGAACATCGACCGCCTACTGAAACTTTAGCAACACAACCATGAGCAACCGCAAACTCATTTCTTTTGTGGCATGGCGCTATCTCTTCTCACACAAGCGACGAAGCGCCATCAACCTTATCACCGCTATTTCTGCCATGGGTGTCATGGTAGCAACCATGGCTTTGGTGTGCGTGATGTCGGTGCTCAATGGTTTCGAACAAATGGTAGAAGATGCCTACTGCGTGTTCGACCCTCAACTGAAAATTGTACCTCAAAACGGCGAAACCCTACAACTCGACAACGCTTCACTTCAGAAAGCATTGCAACAAAACAACATCAAAAGTTACGCCACAACACTACAACAGCAAGGTCTTATCATGTACGATGGCTTGCAGATGCCTGTTAATGTGATGGGTGCCGACAATCATTTTACTAACGTTGTAACACTCGACTCGATTATGTTAGGAGGCGCATGGAAAATATATAACGACGACAGTTACGCTGTTGTTTCTGCAGGTATCACCAACCACCTCGCCATCATCTCCGACTACACCAACGCCTTAGAACTCTACGTGCCCAAACGCGGAGCAAAAGTCAATGTAGCACGCCCTGACAACGCTTTCCGAAAAGGCTACATCTATGTGACGGGCAACTTTGCTGTACGCCAAGAACGGTTCGACGAAAACACCATCATCATCCCACTTCAATACATGCAAGAGCTCTATGGGCGCGACTCGCTCACGGTCTCTGCAGTGTGGATAAAACTCAACGATGAAAACAGTCTAAAACGTGTGCAACGAGAGATTAGTCGCACACTCGACGACTCCATGGAAGTGCTCAACCAACAACAACAGCAGAAAGACTACTACCGCATTATGAAAATTGAGAAATGGATTACGTTCCTCATTCTCGCTTTCATCCTACTTATTGCTGTGTGCAACATCATTGGCTCACTCTCGATGCTGATGATAGACAAACAAAAAGACATCGAGACACTATCGAACCTCGGCGCTGACCGCACACTCATTTCACATATTTTTATGGTAGAGGGTTGGATGATTTCTGCTGTTGGCGCAGTAATTGGCACATTGTTAGGCCTAGCACTATCGATAGCACAACAACATTTCGGATTTATCAAAATGAGCACAGATGTTTTTGCCCCAAGTTATCCCGTTTGCATCAAAATTGGCGACATCGTACTTGTATTTATCACAGTGCTCACCCTCGGAGCCTTGGCCGCATACTATCCCGCACACTATTTGAAACGCAAAGAGCAAAACGAGCAACAATAACAAGCGTATGAAACAGACAACGACAGCATTTTTTCTATCACTGCTTTTACTAACATCGACACTATCATTATCGTTTATCAGTTGCACACCACGCGACCAAATAGTCACGTCGGTATCTCTTGGTGCCGACTCTATCGGGATGGAAGTAGGTGAGACACGACAGTTGCAAGTTATCGTATTACCACTTAGTGCGACCATCGCTAATACCGTATATTGGAAAAGTTCCGATTCACGTGTGGCAACTGTCGACAGCAAAGGCAACGTGACAGCCGTCTACTCTGGTTCATGCTACATCACTGCCACATGCAACCACATCACAGCTAAATGCAAAATAAACGTTGGCTTACTCACATACACCCTCGACTTCGACAATGCCGTTGCTTATTTCTATGGCGACGCCTATAAAAACCAAACGACAAATACCACACTACGTCTCTTCGACGACGGATTAACTCTTGACGATGACGACAATATTGTTGGTGCAGGCTACTTTTTAAACCTCGATCTTATTGGCAACGACTCTATTCCCACTGGAGCATTCAACGTTGCTGTCGACAGCGCACTACCACAGACATTCCTTCCTGGCGCATTGGTAGAGCGCAACGGCATATACTACGCTGCTGGTTCGTTTCTTGGGCACTATACCACCGACGGACTCAGTGTGGTGTTTATCGAAGACGGCACATGTACGGTAACATCAAAAGATGACGGGACGTACTATGTAGAAGCGACACTAATCGGTGAAGATAAAGAAGAAATCACCATCACCTACTTTGGTAGCGTAGAACTAAAAGACCGCACAGAAAACGCACCTCAACCGGAACATATCGCATTTGACATGCATCAAGCTTCATTTGTCGCTCTTGGCAACATCTACAACAACGGATTACAAGTGTATCGCACAACAATCAACAGTGGCAACTACACATTACAAATTGAATGCTATGCACCGATGAGTAGCACGACATTACCATACGGAACCTACACTATGACTGGCACACACGAAAGTTTTAGAATCATACCATCAGATGCCGCACAATCCTCTGGCACCTTGCTCTTCGACAACGGAACCGCTATCACCATATCATCGGGTTCTATTACCACTAACGAAAATGGCATCATAGACTGTTCACTCCGAACAATCGATGGCAGGTTTATAGAATACAAATCAACAAACAAGCATCTCGTAGAAAAAATCATTATTAATCACTAATAACACACATGCACAATGAAGTCTCTCAAATCTTTTATGCTACTATCCATCGCATCATTAACTTTTATCGCTTGTGAAACAAACAACAACAAAATTAAATTATCAACACTCAAGTACTGGCCAAACAATCCTGGCGACACCATCATCTATGTTAACGAACAAAATGATTCGTTAGTAGCTGTCGTATCATGTATCATAAAGGGATTTGACCCGGAAGACCCCGAAGTTGTAGAGTTAGCAGGAGACGATCTCTTTGAAGGATTAAAATACGATGAGATATTAATATATGCAACTACAATTGACACTAACAACTTCTATCATAAAAAGTTAGATATTGTGCAATCGTGCATTTACTATGATGAAGGTTGGGGTCAAACAGCATTCGCTGCATTGGCGTACAAAGAAGGGAAAACCGAACCTACGATTCAGCTCACTTATGACAGCAGCGAAACATTAACAAATACAGATAACCTCTTCCCTGACACCATCCATTACATGGGTTATGATGTAGAAAGTAAATTCGGTGCAGTAATTGCAGAAGCGGTACGCAATAAAGGTATCACTTGGTGGTCCGACATGGATGGCATTCGATGGGAATTAGTTAAGTAACAAACCAACATCACAACATCTATCATATTAGAAAAAACGCCTCACTCTATAAACCTATAAGCCATTACACATAGGTTAAGAGTGAGGCGTTCTTAAATATTATCTCCTAATATTGATGCGAGGCATTGAGTAGTTAGCATTCCAAATATTCACACCATAATCTGGAGTGTTACTAAACCAATAACGCTTCGGATCAATCTCACTATACGTCACGTCATTTTCTTTCAGAATATCTTTCAACTCATACATCATCTCAACTTCCACAGGTTCAACTGACAAGTCCCATACTGCTGCAGCAAACATCATTTCAACATTTTCTGTAATCAATTGAATAGCAGAATAGATTTTATCACCCACCACTTCAATATCACAAACCGCTGCATTCTTATACACCGTTACAATACCATTTGGACCAGCAGAAAAAGAATGAGACCTATCGATACCTGTAAATCGTGCTATCAACTCACCATTTTTCCAAATAGCGGGGTCTCCACCAACATTTCCTCCCATATAAATATCATCACCAACTTGTTGGATACACTTTATAGAAGAACTGACTCCCTCCACTTCAGAAGGAAGTACGTTAGCAACACCATCGACCCACTCACAAGCAACGTTATTCTTGGTTCCAAAAAAGTGTTCTATCCCATCTACCCAACAAGCATCGTAGACATAGCCGCCATCGGGATAAGCGCAAAGTCTAGTTAAAGATTCACCCGTGGTAATAAAGAACGGCGACTCATAATATTCTCCAACAAAATAGAGCTGGTCCTCCATCAAACGAGTTTTTCTAATCTTTTTTCCGTGACCAACCAATTCAAACTGCCTCACCGGAGTTTCACCATTTTTAGACAAATAGTAGGTATAGTTATCATTTCCGTCACTAAAATCCTCTATTATGAAATAATAATCACCATTTCTCTCTATTATTCCTTTTCCTTTCGAACGAATAGGCATTTGTATGTCGTGTTTTACGCCGTTAAACTCCCAATAAGGACAAATAAGCGTATCACATGGCGTGATTTTGTTATTAACTCGTACATGAGTTCCCAAAACCATCTCATTATCGTTTGAACGATAATAATCAGAAACAAAATAATATTCCGTATAAGTGTAATTACCCTCTTGATCCACTTGCAAATCTACGTCTACTTGAACACACCTAATACTATCATTTACAATAATGAAATAATCCCAAGAATGTGGATTCATAACGCCACCATATCTTACATCTATAACGTTATCTTTACCTGAATATCTTTGTATATAATAGTATTCTACACCCGTTATGTTTGTCGTTTCATTAGGGTTTGGTTTGCAACTACTGAGAAGCGCAAGTACACATGTCACAATCAATAATAATGTCTTTTTCATAGCTATCGAACAATAATTTTTTCGGTGAATGTTTGTTTGTTGTTTTACGCGACAAAGATAAGACTATTCTTGTAATATTAGACCATATTTAAAGATAGTTCTTCAACAATATCTTGTTAAAAAAAAAGAATCACCTCTTATCGTAGACTTATTTTAACCATCTAACAACACCCCACAAGAAATTATTTTCGGCGTGAACG